>JAPLGR010000041.1 GCA_026390045.1 Chloroflexota bacterium
TTCCCGAAGAGCAGGATCGTGGTGCCCAGCAGCGTCGGCGCCAGGATGGGCAGCGCTATATAGCGCCAGAAGTGGAACGTGCTGCCGCCCAGGTTCTCGCACGCCTCGCGCCACTCGCGCCGCAGCCCGTCGAGCGCCGGGGCCATGATCAGCACCATCAGCGGGAACTGGAAGTACATGTAGACGATGCTCAGGCCGACGAAGTTGTAGATCGAGAAGCCGCCGGCGTGGATGTCCACGCCGGTTGCCGCCTCAAACAGGCGGGTGACCAGGCCGGCGTTGCCCATCGTTGCTATAAAGGCAAAGGCCAGCGGCACGCCGGCGAAGTTCGACGCAACGCCTGAGAAGGTCAGCATGAAGTTACGCACGACCTTGGGGAGCCCGCCGATCGTCACGGCATAGGCGAGCAGGAAGCCAAAGAAGGCTCCGGCGAGTGCTGTGACCACGCTGATTTGCAGGCTGAGCTTGTAGGCATTGCGGATGCTGCTCTCTTGGAAGATGTCTAGGATGTTCTGGAACGTGAACGTGCCGCCCGTGCCCTCGAAACTGCGGACAACGATGTTAGCCGAGGGCAAGATAAGGAACAGCGTGGCAAACACGAAGAAGGGGACAAGCCCGACCCATGTCCACGAAAAGGGCTTACGAGGGGGACGCGCCGAGGGCGCGTCCCCCTTCTCCTGCCGTGGGCCTGCGTCGGCGCGTGGTAAGCGCTCGACTGCCACGATACAGCTCTCCTTGGCTTACTCGCCGTAGACGACCTTGCGCCAGTTCTCGGTGATGTAAGCCTTGATGGCGGCCTGTTGATCAAGCGTCAGGAAGACCGCCTTGGCAACGAGGTCGGCCGGCGGCAGCTTGGCGGCCAGGTCCGCCGGGATCACCCCGCGCGCGGCCATGTCGTTGTAGCGGATCGGGTACGCGTAGCCACTGAGCCAGGTGAGCTGTCCTTCGTCGCTCATCAGGTACTCGTACCACAGGCGGCCGGCGTACGGGTGCGGTGCGTAGGCGCTGACGAACCCAATGTACGGGCCGCCGACATTGGCGCTGCTCGGCACCGTGATGATGAGATTCGGATTGCCCGCCAGCTTGTCGCGGTTGCCCAGCGACAGGTAGTCCCACTGGACGGTGACGGGAGTCTCGCCGGCGGTTATCTTGCCGATGTCGGCGATGACCGGGATGAAGTTGCCCGAGTCGACCACTTCCTTCCAGAACTCGAGACCCTTCTGGGCCGCGGCGGTGGCCGACTCGACCGTGGCGTCGATCCCGCCGGCGCGCGAAATGCCGGCAGCCATGACGGTCATGACGGACTCGTTCGACTTGAGCACGTCACCGGCCATGGCGACCTTGCCCTTGTACTCCGGCTTGAGCAGGTCTTCCCAGTCCGCCGGGGGCGTCGCGGCGCCCTCAATGGTCTCGAAGGTCAGGATGCCGTAGTACTCGGCGAACCAGTAGCCATCGGGGTCCTTCAGTGGGATGGTATCCCAGGTGGACAGGAAGTACTTGGAGCACAGGCCCTCTTCCTTGGAAGAGGGGCCGTAGCCGATGCCGACGTCAACGGTGTCCGGAACCTCCGGGCCCTTGTTGCCCTTGTTCGCTCGGATGGCTTCGAGTTCATCGGCCGAGCCAGCATCCGGGTTATTCTCGTTCATCGTCAGGCCGTACTTGGCCTTGAAGGCCTCGATCGCCACGCCGTAGTTCGCCCAGTCGTGCGGGATGGCGATGATGTTCACCGCGCCATCGCACTTGGCGGCTGTGATCAGATCTTCCATCGGGATGGTTTCCCCGGTCGACAGGTCCGGCAAGGACGCCGGATCGCACGACGGGGCCTTGGGCCCGCACGAGGCAAGCATTGCGCCCGCGCCAGCGGTGGCGCCCATCTTCAGAAAGTCACGGCGATTCAGCTTAGACATTGCGTTTCTCCTCCCAGAGATTCGTCCATAGGATTGAGACTGCCTTGGGGTCCTGAAGGGGCCGCGCGGCCGTTGACCTTCAGGACCGGGCTGGGGTCTTGCATTCGATGCCCAGGTATCGGCGACCTCCCACCGCCGCATCGACGGGCCGAACTGCCCCGACACGGCGTACCAGTCTTCCCCTGTTTGTAGCACCCCCCCCCGCAGGAGCGCAATAACCCCTGACACCTCGCGGGGCTGACATTTGGCGCTTGACGGACCTCGCCCTGGGCGGCTTGCGCCGCCCAGGGGAACAATCCGGACCGCCAAGAGACCTACTCGACCGGGATTTCCTTGTAGACCTTGTCGACATCGATGCCCTGGCGCTTGCGGTAGGCGCTGAAGCCGAAGAAGATGGCCGCCGCCAGGCCGTACATGATGATCATGAACAGCATCGAGGTGCTGTTCTGCCACCCGATCCCGTACAGGTAGCCGGGGTCAAAGAACCACTCGACCAGCAGCCAGTCCAGGAAGCCGAAGAACACCAGCCCGGACAGCGTGACGAGCGGCATCTGCCCACCAGCCGTCATCTTGCGGATGACGAAGTACGCCAGCCAGGCCAGCAAGATGATGTTCGCCACGCCCAGCACGAAGACCACCAGCATCATCAGGTGGGTCAGCAGCGTCTGATCCGCCCACTGAGCGATCAGGGCCATCGTGTAGTTGTAGCTCAGGTAGACCAGGTAGACGGCGGCGGCCAGGTAGAGCACCGTCACCACCCAGCCCAGCCACGACGGCGTCTTATACTTGGCGATCGGCGAGCCCTCATAGATGGCCTTCTGCCGCCACGGGAACACGATACCGGCGATCGCCGTCCCGAAGAAGGTGACGGCAATGACCAGCGTGGCGTCGAGGGCGATCGCCTGCATGCCGATGATGTTGAAGGCATACAGGACGGAGATGATCACCGACGGGATCACCATCAGCAGCAGCGCGTTGATCGGTGTCTTGGTGCGCGTCTCGATCTTCGACACCCATTCCGGCAGCATGCGGTCCAACGCGGCGGCGAAGATCACGCGGGTCGAGGAGAGGAAGACCGTCCCGGACCAGCCGATCCACCAGAACGCCACAGCGGAGATGACCAGGAACTGCACCAGCCGGCTGCCCGTCAGGAAGGTGGCGAACTGGATCGGGTAGGGCCAGACCGGGATGGCGACTTCGGTGCCGTAGAAGATGCTGCTCCAGAAGGCGCCGTTGGCGTTCATGTAGAACTCCCAGCCGATCGTCTTGGCGATCAGCAGGAAGAACACGATCCCCAGGACGGCGGTGACGATGATGGCCCACGCCATGCCCCAGAAGTTGCGCTTGTAGTCCGAGGCACCGCGCACCTCGCCGTAGAGCGTCGAACCCCAGTTCGGCCACAGGCTGTAGAAGACCAGCATGGGGATCAGGGCGAAGCTGGCGCCGAATGCAATGACGCCCAGGGAGCCGAAGGTCGTGCCGGCTGCTGTCCCCAGGTCAATCGTCGCCTGGTAGTAGTCCACTCCCGCCGGCACACCGTACAGCGCCGGCAGGTTGGAGTTCAGCCCGGCGATGAAGTCCGCCCGTGAGTTGAAGAGCAGCAGGCCGAAGACGACCAGCAGGCCGGCCATGCCAACGTAGAAGCTGAACTTCTGCACCCGGGCATACCACTTCATCCCGATGCCGACGTAGATGAAGACGATCAGGCAGACCAGCAGCATGCTGGTCAGCGGCCCCCACGGGTAGGTGGTGAACCACAGCGCCAGCTGCTGGAGCCCGAGCGTGGCGGACAGCGGCGTCAGAATCTCGTAGGCCAGCATCTGGCCGTACAGCGGCACCCACAGCCACAGGATGAACCACCAGCCGGTGACCGAGAGCAGGAAGCCGATGAAGCGGCCGAGGATGCGGCTTTGCCAGACATAGTCGCCGCCGGCGCGAGGCATGGCCGAGATCATGCTGGCATACAGGATCACCTCGAAGATGGTGAAGATCGCGCCGATGATCACGGCGGTGATCATGTTGCCCTGGAAGTACCAGCAGTAGGAGAAGATGAACAGACCCAACGTGATTAGGTTGATCGAGAAGGTTGCATAGATGAAGGCATCCAGCACCGACCACGAGCGCACCAGGCCGCTGGCCCGGCGCACGAAGAGAGTGGCTTCAGACATCGACAACTCCTCCTCTATTGTGCGTGTCGACCCCGGTTCTCCTCGGGGCGACGAGTGCCCGGCAAGCCATGCTCACCACTGGCGGCGAGTCATGGCCCTCCCCCAAGTGACTCTCGCCGATACTCCTCCTTTCCCACGCCTTCGGGATCTGCTGTGCAGCCGGCGCGCTCAAGGCCGCCCGGCTATCCCGTCGTCAGGACGTAGTTACCAACCTTCTTGAGTTCCAGGTCAATCAGCGCCCCGTGCAGGATTCCTTGCTCATACATGCTTCCGGGGTTGACACACAGCGTCCGGCCGTACTTGCGTGTCCCCTTGCCCTCGTGGACATGACCGTGCAACCCGAGCAGGGGTTTGTGCTTCTCGATGGCCTCCCCCACGGCCTTGCTGCCCACCGGGATCAGCGAGCGTCCAGCATAGGCCGGCCGCATGTCTTTCGTGAGCTCGGGGGCATCGTCGAGACCGCTGCCGTAAGGCGGCGCATGAAAGTTGAAGACTGCGTTGGGCATGTTCTGCACCAGCGCCAGCATCGGCTCGATGCGCTTGCGCAGCGCCTCCTCCGGTTCCTCGCGGTGCGTCTCCCACGGCGTCGGATTGGACCATCCGGTGCTGATCATCTCATGGTGCTCATCCAGCCGGATCACCTGACCTTCCACCGTACGCACGTGCTTCGAGGCGGCAATGGCCTTGTCGATCTCAAACATGTCGTCATTGCCCGGGCAGACGTAACACGTCAGGCCGGTCCCCTCCAGCTTCGCATCGGCATACTGCATCCAGCGGTCCACGGTCGTCAGCACCTGTTCGAGGAAGATCACATCCGATCGCCCCGGCGTGTTGGAGATCTCAGCCAC
>JAPLGR010000397.1 GCA_026390045.1 Chloroflexota bacterium
GGACAGCTCCTTGGGCATGCGCTCGATGTTGTCATCGTTGATGTGCCAGTTGCCGACCAGCTCGACGCCCTCCAGGCCCGGACACTGGCCGGCCAGATCCAGCATTCCTTCCAGCGTCGTCGCTCCCCGGCCATAGCCGGACAGGCAGTAGCGATCGGCGCAGGAGCCGAAGACCGGCAGGCAGGCCCCCAGGCGATAGCGCTTCTCGGTCTCTCCCTTAGTCTCCATGTCTTCCCCCGCGTCGTTTCTCTCCGATGAACTCTGGTTTCGTCAGCCGCCCCGCGTGGTGTTGGGATGGAAGCGAGGGTCGGCTCGCAGCCAATGGGTGCGGGGCCGCTCCGGGATGCCCCATTTCTCCACAGCCGCGTTCAATTCGGGGTAATCGCGGGCGGCCTCTTTCAGCGCGCGGCCGGACATCACCACGGCAATCGCCTGCTGCCAGGCCTTGGCACCGGCGGCGTAGCCCATGGGATGCCCCAGCATTCCTCCGCCCGCGGGGATGACGATATCCGTTCCGTATTCTCGCACCAGGATTTCCGTCAGCCCGGGATAGACGCCGGCGCAGGGCATGGGCCAGGTCGGCCGGATATGCTGCCAGGGAGCGAGCTTCACCTGCGCGGTGCGGATTCCCTCCTCGAGGCTGACCATGGGAATGCTCGACCAGTAGGTCGGGGTGAGCATGAGATCGGCGCCGCACAGGCGGCACAGTTTGGCGAACACGGGCCAGGCGATGCGCGGCTGCGCGGCGATCATATGCGAGGCGTGGAGCAAGACGGGAACGTTGATGTCAGGGTGGGAGGTCAGTACGCGCAGGGCCGATAGCCCGGCGGAATAGGTGAGCAGGAGGCCGTTTGCGCCGAGCTCGATCGCCCGGAGCGCCTTGGGCACGATCTTGTCCACCTCGTCGGTGATGCTGACGAAGTAGATGGGCTTCTTGCCGGTCTGCGAGGCGGCGCGGGCGATGGCCGCCAGCACCGCGCGGAGGCGGTCTTCGAACGCGCAGTTGTAGACGTCGGAGCACATCTCGTCGTCTTTGACCATGTCCACTCCGCCCAGGCAGGTCTGGTAGACCTGGCCCGCGGTGCTCTCCGGCGTCATGCCCATCTTCGGCTTGATGATATGCAGGGACAGCGGGCGGTCGGGGATGCCCATCATCTCCCGAATGCCGGGGACGCCGAAGCGCGGCCCGGAGAATTTTGCGAGGAGGTCGTCGGGCACGGCGATGTCAAGCAGGCGCAGGCGGGGGGAGTAGGCAAAGCAGTTGCCCGCGATGGACAGGAGCATCATGGGGACATTGGGCTCCCAAGCATCTATGGGGAAGGCGAGCTGTATCACCGCGCGCTTGGTGTCGGTCTCCGGCGACGGGATTTCGTAGTAACCGACCAGCTTGCCGGAGAGGCGAGCCCGCACGTCGGCGGTCTCTTCCTCCACCTTTTCCCAGGTGCCGGTGGAGCCCTCCAGGGCGATGCTCTGGATGAGGCTGAAGTGATCCAGGAAGTTTTCCCCGGCCACCCGGTCCTCGACGAAATAGGTGGCCACCAGGCACCGTTTACGGTCAATGCCATCGAGCATGTTGTGGAAGATGACGGGGTCGTAATAGGGGGGCGGCGGGGCAGCATTCGGCACGGTCGGGTTACCTCCGTTCGCCGCGCGACCTTGACGGGAAGGGCCGCGGCGAGTATCATGCGAAATATCGTCTCCGCCAT
>JAPLGR010000545.1 GCA_026390045.1 Chloroflexota bacterium
GACTCGGGTCGGATCACGATGGACGGCACAGACATCCGGGATCTGCGGAAGGCGGACCTGCGCCGCCGGCTCGGGCTGGTGCCGCAGGACACCTTTCTGTTCTCGGCCAGCGTGATGGAGAACATCCGCTACGGGCGGCTCGAGGCCACGGACGAAGAGGTGACGGAGGCGGCCAGGATGGCCGACGCCGACCACTTCATCCGCCAGCTGCCGCAGGGCTACCAGGCGCTACTGTCGGAGCGAGCGGGCAACCTGAGCCAGGGTCAGCGCCAGCTGCTCTCGATCGCGCGCGCCATCTTGGCCGATCCGGCGATCCTCGTTTTGGATGAGGCGACCAGCAGCGTTGACACGCGCACCGAGGCCCGCATCCAGAAGGCGCTGCTGCGGCTGATGCAAGACCGGACAAGCTTCGTCATCGCCCACCGGCTGAGCACGATCCGCGACGCCGACCACGTGCTGGTGATGGACGAGGGGAAGGTGGTGGAGGAGGGCACCCACCAGCAGCTCCTCGACCGCCGGGGCTTCTACCATCGCCTATACGTCAGCCAATTCAAGGGGCAGGCGATTTAGCTGTCAAGCTTTTCTCAGCGGTCCGGTTATAATCGCTGCATGGCCAAGAACATCCTGATCGTTCTGCTCGTCCTGGGTATCCTCGCCACGGCGGCCATCGTCGTCGGCTCGGTGTTCGTGATGCGGACCGTGGAGGACACGGTCCGTCCCGTGGCCGATCTCTCGGCCGGCGTGAGCACGCAGGTCGCCGGCATCCTGCATCCGACGCCGACCATCATCCCGGATCCGGTGACCATCGTGCGCGAGGTGCGCTCGCTGGCGCGGCTGGAGACGATCCAGTACACGGTCGAGAAGGTGATCACGGCCGAGACGGGGCAGGGGGCGCTCGGCTTCCTGTTCGGTGACAAGCTGCTGTTCATCGCCCACGGCGTCGTCATCGCCGGGGTCGATCTCGACAAGCTGGCGCCGGACGACATCCGGATCGATTCCGAGGGGCGTGTCTATCTCCGCCTGCCGGAGCCGGAGATCTTCGTCGCCACGCTCGACAACGAGCAGTCGTATGTCTACGACCGCGACACCGGCCTGCTGACGCGTGGCGACATCACGCTCGAGGCGGCCGCCCGCAAGGCGGCTGAGGATGAGATAAGGAAGGCGGCGCTCGAGGACGGCATACTTGAGCAGGCTCAGCGGAACGCCGAGAGCACGCTGTACGGCATGTTGCGGGCGATGGGCATCCCCGATGTCCTGTTCGCCGCCGAAGACTGGAGCCTGCCGGTGCTGGAGGCGACTGCTACCCCCTGATCGGCGGATTCCGTTCGAAACGTGACCTCGGCGGTGAGCCCTGCCTCACCGCTGTGGTTTGCCCCGTCGCCAAGCGGATGGCAACCAGCTGTGGCCCTATGCGTGAGGCCTGGGGGGCCGACTGGCGCCGGGCGCACAGGCCAGCGTCGGGCGGACGCGTTCGGGCTTGATGCCGAAGTGGATCGACGCCCATGTGGCGTGGCCCACCAGCTGCTTGCGGTGCTTGCCCGGATCGGTCTTGCCGGTGTTCCGGTCCAGTACCTGGAGCAAGTCGCCGATGCGCGACTCGCCGTATCCGTACGAATCGATGATTCACGCGCCGGACGCCGGCACGCCACGGGATGCGGCCTTCGTCCCCGGACACCGCCGAACTGTCCTCTATCACAAGGTTGCAGGTTCAAGTCCTGTGCGGCCCACCTGGCAACCCGCCCCCCGCAGCCCCACTCGGGTCCCCTTTCACGGCGACGGGACCGGTCGACGCGCCTGGCCGGCGCATCCAGTCGACGTAGAATCACCTGTAGGGCGGATTGTTGGGTGTCTGTCCGGACCGGAGGTACACGCAGCTGCCATGCAAGCAACCATCATTGCAGCAGGAAGCCGAGGTGACGTCCAGCCCTATGTCGCGCTAGGCCATGGGCTAAAGGACGCGGGCCACACTGTCCGCGTCCTTGCTTCAGACGACTTCCGAGAGTTGATCACCGACCATGGCCTGACGTTCTTCGATATCGGCGGGAGCATGGAGTCCGTCACGCGAAGCATGGAGGGAGTGCTCGAGGGAGGTAACTTCCTGAAGATCCTCTCGACAATGGGGCCTACTGCGAAACGTCTTGTCAGCCAAGCGGCTGCAAGTGGACTGGCAGCTTGCGAGGGATCCAACCTGATCATCGCTGGCCTCGGAGGGCTCTTCGTGGGGCTCGCCCTATCAGAGAAGCTTGGTATCCCGTTTGTCCCCGCCTACCTATATCCGTTCACGCCCACCCGTGGCTTCCCCACTGTGCTGTCGCCGTCGCCGCAAGTGCAGTTGCCCTCGTGGGCCAATCGTCTGTCCCACCGCATGGGGCAGCAGATGATGTGGCAAACCTTCCGCGCGGCGGATAACAAGGCGCGCCGCGAAGTCCTCCGCATTGCTCCCTTGCCATTCTGGGGACCATTCGGTTCGCTGGAGCAGGACGAGCGGACGATTCTCTGTGGCTACAGCCAGCACGTCATTCCAGTCCCCAAGGACTGGGGCGATTCGATCCACGTCACGGGATACTGGTTCTTGGACCCTCCTGCTGGCTGGGAACCTCCCGCCGACCTTGTCACGTTTCTGAACTCCGGCCCGTCGCCCGTCTACATCGGGTTTGGCAGCATGGTCAATCGCAAGCCAGAGGAGGTTGCAGATTTGGTGCTCCGGGCTTTGGAGCGGAGCGGCCAGCGCGGTGTGGTGTCCGCGGGTTGGGGCGGCATGAAGACCCTCGAGTTGCCGGAGACCGTCCACATGATTGGCTCAATCCCACACAGTTGGCTGTTTCCGAGGATGGCCGCGGTTGTCCACCACGGCGGCGTCGGTACAACCGCCGCCGGTCTACGCGCTGGCGTCCCGGCGGTTGTCACTCCCTTTTTCGGCGACCAACTCTTCTGGGGACAGCGTGTCCATGAGCTGGGAGTTGGTCCACGGCCCATACCCCGCCGGCGCCTTTCAGTCGACCGGCTCGCCGAGGCAATACACTCCGCAGTGTCCAGTTCAGGGATGCGGGACCGATCAACTCAGCTTGGGGAACGCATTCGAAGTGAGGATGGCATAGATCGAGCTGTCAAGATACTTGAGCAGGTGTGCAGCGCAACCCGCCCAACACCTACCTCCAGCTGACTCGGCGGGCGAGGCGTTGATTGGAGCTTGCCTGGCCCGCCGGGCAACATGCCTTGAGGCCCGCGGCCCCCTCATTCTGCGGCCTCGCCCGTGCCTAATGCAGTGCCCGACACTGGGGCTCTTGAGCACAAGGAAGGAGATTCACACCCGTGGAGAAGGCCGCGACGAGGCGGCCGCCTTTCGGGCCTGTCGCAGGGTGAAGAACACGATGCCCGCTCCCGGCGGCATCAAGCAGCACAATGCCAACAGGCCCAGGTAGGCGAGGCGCGCCGTTCCGGCTGAGCCCGTCTTGTCGGCGGCTAGCGGTTCTCCGAAATCGAGCTCGTCAACGTTCTCGACGGTCACGGCGACCGGTGCCACCTGTTGACCCCCCGGAAGGAGGAGCGGCACCTGCACCCCGCCGCCCTCGACGTGTAGGGTCGCAACCTCCGCCTGCGCGATCGGCTGCGGTCCGTACGTGACCATGTTGCCGTTCTCATCCGCGACCAGGACGTGCATCTCCCCGCTGTCTGTTCCCGTCAACTGCACCTCGTACTCGCCCTCCGGCAGCCCGAAGTACCACTGGTACTCGCCATCGCTGCGCGGCGTGGGGTAGAAGTCGGCACCTTCGATCTCGTTCACGAACTCGCCATCCTCCAGCATGCCCAGTCGCCGTCCATCGCCGGCCTTGACCAGCACCGCCACGGGTGAGTTGACGCCAATACGGATCGGGTGGACGCGTGCTCGCGGCAGCTCCGTTCCTGCATAGTGGGACGGGTTGCCGTACATGTGTGGATACTGGCCGCCCCCCTCACCAACGCCGACTCCCCAAGTGAAACGCTTGTTCCACTGATCGATTGTGAAGACCTCCGGGCGCTGGTTCGGCCATGGATCGAGGACCGTGCCGGACTGACGCCAGTCCGTACCCCGCGGGAAGACGACCACCGCCTGGTGACCGCCGCGGTAGGCCTGGACCGGGCCGTAGTCGATGCCGGCGAGCTGGGCGCGTACAGCGGGATCGGGATCGGTGCGGATGGCGTCTAGCCAGCGGATGACCCGCGTCTGGTAGTCGCCGCAGGCGTAGTCCGACCCATTGGTCAGATTGTTGGCCGAGCCTGGCGAGAAGACCGCGCTGAGCGCGCTCTGGATCAGTGACGGGTTCGTCATTACCTGGCCGACAGGTATCTCGTCGACGAACTTCTCCTGCAGTTCCTTGATCAGCCCGGTGGTCAACTCGGGATCGATCTCGACTTCCAGCTCGGGCTGCAGCACGCTAACGGCGCGCAGGGGAATGTTCGTCGGATCCTGGTCGAGCCAGGTCAGCATCAGGCCCTTCGGGTCCGTCCAGTCGCCACTCACGGTCTCGGTCATTCCCGCCGGCAAGTAGTCGAACACAAAGGGAGGGAAGGACTCGTCGGCCGTCGCCCCGGTCCAGAAATTGGAGTAGGCGCTGAAGTCGAGGCGCCCATGCAGGTCGAAGGTGCGCTGCCGCGTGGCTTCGTCTTCCGTTAGGTCAAGCGTCAGGTCGGTGTTCGGCCCGGACAGCCCAGGAACCGAGCGAACGAGATTGCGAAGCCCGTCTACGTCAGTCCATTGGCCGTGGGCGCGCACCGGCTGATGGGCCTCCTGGGCCTCGACGATGCTGCCGACCGACCAGCCGGCGGCGGACAGAGCGGCGAGTTCACCCCCCACCAGGGATTCAATGGGTGGAGGGAAGGACAGGGACGCGGTTCCGGTCCCGTCATCGTTGACATTGAGCACCAGATGGACCGCCGTTGACGGGCAGACCTTGTCGTCCGAAGTGTTGACTTGGAAGCGCAGCGGCGAGCCGGGACCAGAGTACGCCCAGGCCAGCGTGTTGCCGTCGACCGAGGTGGCGTTGTGTGTTTGGATCAGCCCGGGCGCGGTCACCCGCCATTGGAAGTTGGTTTCGCCTCCGCTGCTATCCGAGTCGCCCAGCACCAGCTCGACGTCGTAGTAGAGGGTGTCGTCTTCGAACTCCAGGCAGCGGATTCGAATCGCGTCCTCGCCGATGGCGTTGTACCAGCTGGCAAGCTGGTTGAGGTCACTGAAGGGAAAAGAGTAGACACACCAGGTCTCTGCGCCCCGCGTCTCTTGGCGCACTTCGGCCCCCTCAGGACCGCCGTCCGTGTCGCAGGTTACCTCGTCTTCGTCCGGCAGGAACCCAACGCCGATCTCGGTGACCCCCGATCCGTCCGGGGTAATCGTCGTATTCCACTCCCCGCCGGCGACGTCACAGGCGGAGAGCATGAGGGTGAGCAGGGCCAGGAGGGGAAGGCTCCTTCGCATTGCGACCTCCTGGCCACGGAGGGGTGGCCCAGATCCAGGCGGTTGGGATGGGCGAATCGTAGTGATTCCCGCTCCGAGCGCCATCGGAGAGAGGACTCGGCGCCTTGGCGCTCTGTGGCCATAGGTCGGACCGGAGCCCGGCTGCCGGACCGCTCCGGGAGCAAGGGGGGCGCCGCCGGTGCGAGGGTGCGCCAAGGGATCGTTCATACGCAGGTGGGCGCCATTGGCGCCATCCCCCAGCGTCATGGCGGAGGACGTTGCGGTTTGCGCCCGGGGCCGGCCTCACAGGTTGGCGGGGTGTTTGATCGGAAAGCAGATCCCGCGAAACGCGCACTGGGCGCAGATGCGCTCGTCATCGATGCGCGGGAAGGCGTCCTTGTCGAGCGGGATGTTCTGCTCAAGGTCGCGGCAGTACTCGTACATCTCGTTCGTCTCTGCCCGCAGCTGCACGGCGAAGGCCTGCAGGTCCGCGCTGGTGAGCGACTGTTGCACCTCCTCGTACGCCGGATACAGGTAGGCCAGCGTCGGGCGCACGCGTTCGGGGTCGATGCCGAAGTGGATCGACGCCCAGGTGGCGTAGCCCACCAGCTGCTTGCGGTGCTTGCCTGGGTCGGTCTTGCCCGTCTTCCAGTCCAGGATGTGGATCTCGTCGCCCAGCGGGAACAGCACATCGACCTTGATGTACACCTTCAGCCCGTCCAGGCGCGTCTCACCATAGCCGGGCGGGTCGATGATCCACTCGCCGGACGCCGGCGCCGCCTCATCGACCAGCCAGCGGAATCGATCGCTGGCCAGCAGGTTCTCCAGGCAGGCGTGCACCTTGGGCTGAAGATGATCGACGGCCACGGCATCCATCTCGCCGTAGACGACCTCCTCGAATGTCTTGCCCTGCAGGCTGCGCTCGATCGCCTGATCGGCGAAGGTGATGAATCGCGGGCGATCGATCGCCTCGGCTGTTGTGCGCAGCCGGTTGAGCAGCACCTCGATCACTTCATGCACAATGCTGCCAACCTCGAGCGGCAGCGTGACCAGCTCCTTGAATCGGTTCAGCCGCCGGGCGGGGATTTCACGGTCGACTTGGTGTAGTAATGGAAGAAGTACTTGCGCTTGCACAGGGAGAACAGGTCGTAGCGCGAGAGCGACCAGCCGAGGATCGGCGTGTAGGGAAACTGCTGTATGAGGCGCGCCATGGCTCCTGCCTTCCCGTCCCCTGACTATACGCCCGAACCGCTCTCAGCTCGCAGACACATCCTCAGTTGGCCCGCCTCGGCCAGCCGCCACGCTGTCGCGTGGCGCCGGCCCTCGGCGGGGAGGGCGGGCCTCCCCCCCTCGCGTTAGGGCGCAGGTCTCTTGTAGAGGGGGTGAAGAGGGGTGGGGAGTGAAGATTGCGTTGCTCCTGCGGCCTATCGTCGACGACAACCGGCCGTTGCCGGGCAGTTTCCCTCAGCCCGCAGGCCGCGAACTCCCCCTTCGTGGAGTTGTGCCCCGGGACCAAGTTGCCTAGACTCCCCAACCTGTTGCCAATGCCCCCGTGTCCTCGCGCGGGGGTCGCCAAGGGTGGGGTCCGTGGGGGGAACGACAAGTCCGTCCGTGTTGACCCGCTTGCTGGTGGTCGACGGCCACATTCCACCTCCCGCGCGGAGCCCTGGGATTGAGAGCCGCGCTCCTATCTCCCACGTGACGCCATCTCCCGATCTTTCATTGCGCCGCTGCAGCCTGCCGCAGGAGCATACCAATGAGGGTCCTTCCACATCAACTCCGCCTGACGTTCATCTGCGCGGGCATGGTGGCCGTCGCGGCCGTTCTCGC
>JAPLGR010000691.1 GCA_026390045.1 Chloroflexota bacterium
GCCAACGAAGACCCGTCGCGCAGTCCGTGTGCAAGTTCCTGGTTGGGGGCAGGCGGGCCAACCGCTGAGTCACAATCCGCTGCGCCGCATACATGGCGGCACATGGAGAACCCATGAACCCTGGCATCCTGCTGATCATCCTCACTCTCGCCGTAGGTGTGGCGGTGTATGGCCTTCGGCGGATCAACATACCCAGGAAAGCGGGATTCGAGGGCATCGAGGTACCTGAGACTGCCGAGGCCTACAACCGCATCAGCCGCTGGCCGCAGTTCCGCGTGCTGCGACTCATGATTGCCCGGCAGCTGGCTTGCTACGCTCCCTCCGGGATCCTGGCGGACATTGGCTGCGGCCCCGGCTACCTAGCCACCCTGATCGCCCAACGCCACCCCCAGCTCGAAGTTCTTGGACTCGATGCATCCGACGAGATGGTCAAGGCCGCCGAATCGAACGCCTCGAACCTCGGCCTCTCGGATCGTGTCAAGTTCCGCCGAGGAGACGCCGCCAACCTGCCTCTGCCGGATGGAACGCTCGACTTCGCCGTCAGCACACTGTCTCTGCACCACTGGTCCGATCCGAGCCGGGGCCTGGCCGAGGCCCATCGAGTCCTGAAGCCTGGAGGGCAGCTCCTCCTGTTTGACTTGAGGAGGGACGCGCTTAGGTTCTTCCTGTGGCTGGTGCATTTCGCGCAAGGCGTTGTCGTACCGGCGGCGCTACGCCGCGCCAATGAGCCTCTTGGTTCACTCCAGTCCAGCTACAGTCTCACCGAAGCGCAGGCCTTGCTGGCCGAGTCCCAGTTCAAGGAATACGCGATCGACGGCCGCGCTGCATGGGTCTTCGTCTGGGCCAGGAAGGCATCCCAAGAAGCAGCCCAACTTCCTGTGAGGGGCTGATGCCCTGGCAATCAACTCCCGCCTGTGCGCGGGGTCGCATGGCAGGATCCAGGTCACGTCGTCCGGGACAGATGGGGTGTGGCCAACCCGGAGGATTGGGCGTTGAGTGTGGCTTGCCCAGCCCGATGGCTAGCCGCACAATCAAGGCAGCCCCTGTCCCACGCCGCCGAGCGGCCGGCGCGCAAGGGGCTCCGTCCCCGGCGGCGGCGAATCGCGGCCCTGATCTCGGAGCAACGCGCATGCCCTCAACAGTCCTCGACCACATCTGGTACCTTCCCAGCGAGAACCGCTGGCGCGACATGAACATCCTGGCGTTCAGGGATTCGGGCAGACTGATCGTGGGGGACGGCACGCTCGAGTATCAGGGCGGTAAGGAGCGTGTCGTCATCTCGGGCATCCGGCGTGTCTCCATGGGGAAGCAGGGCAGGGATTTCGTGAACGACTGGGTCAAGATCGAATACGGCGATGCTGCTGCCCCAACGACCGCCTTCTTTGCAGACGGCAGCTACCTCGGCTGGGGAGGCGTTTTCGGCGGGACCAGGCGCTTGTTCGCAATCGTCCAACATCTCGCGAGATAGCCACGCGTTCCTGCCGCACCTGCCGGGCGGCAAGTCCTGGTTGAGTGGTGCGGAGGGTGGGTGCATGGGAAAGCTGCTCCTGGAGTTGGCCACGCTGATTGGAGTGCCGATCATCATCGGCAGCGCCGGCCTGCTCATCATGATCCTCTCCGAACTCGCCCTCTGCAACTACGCCCGATCCGCGGACTTCGTCTTCGAGCCCGGCCACTACAACTACCTTCGCGCGCTCAGGCCCCACATCCTGCACGGCTCCGACCGAGGCCGTGAAGTAGCCATCACCTACAGCCTGGGAGACTATTGGTCGGCAGGACAGAACAGGGGGATCAGTTCTGTCACGTACGCTCTGCCTCCCCATCCCAAGCTTCACATCAAGGTGACGGCAGCCCGACCCTGGGGAGAGAAGGGCACCCGGAGCGGTGACCCCAGGTTCGACCGATGGGTCCGGGTGACCGGCGGCCCCAAGGCATTCGTCCAAGCGCTCCTTGCGGATGCCTCCGTCAGGAGCCGTCTGAAGGATACGGTCTCCCCCACGTTCACCTTCACAAGCACGCTGACGCTCACCCCGGCTGGTCTGCTCACGCTAAGACACAAGTCCGCAATCCTGACCAGGGGAAGGATCCTGAGCGACATCGAGCTCCTCGGGGACATCGCCGAGATGATCGCGAAGCACTTCCCAGAAGACGCTGAGTGACCGACCCGCCGTCCACCAACCCACTTTCGGCCCTTGACACCTGCCGCGCCCCAGGCGCGGTACCCACGGCACGATCCCAGGCATGACATCCGTAACGAACGGCATCCGATTGGCCCGGCTGGTGGGCGGATAGGCCAAAGTGCCCGGCCCGCCGAGATGCGCGAGAATCGAGTGACCGCTGCGCGGGGCCGAGCACCATCGCTCAGTACCGTTGCGCGGTCGCCAGTCGGCGCGGGGCACTTTGTTCCCAGGAGGTAGTCATGGCAGACGACACGTTGTTCCATGGCCTGTTCTGGGGCATCCTCGGCGGCCTGATGCTGGTCCGCCTCCTGTCGGTTATCCAGGTCCGTCGCTCCGGCGAGCGGTTCACGCCGGACAGGAAGGCCGTCGAGCGCGAAGGCCGGGCGGCATTCGCCATCCGTTTCGTCGGCTTCTTCTTCCTCATCGGCGTGCTGGTGGCTTATGCCGTGAATCCAGTGTGGATGCGAGCCCTGGACTTGCCGCTGCCGGCCGCAGCGCGCTGGGTCGGCTTCCTTGTCGGCTTGCTTGGCGTGGGGATCGCGGGATGGGCGCAGGTCACAATCGGTCGCCAATGGTCTGCCCAGCTGCAGCTTGCTGAGGGACACCAGGTCGTTTCGAGCGGCCCGTATGCCCACATCCGGCACCCCATCTATGCCGCCTTGACCGCCGTCTCCATCGGCTTTGCCCTGGTCACCGCCAATTGGCTGTTCATCGGCTTCGGCGCGCTCTCGGTTACGATGTCCATTGGGCGTATCCCGCGCGAGGAGAAGATGATGTGGGAGGGAGTCCCTGGGTATGCCGACTACGCCGCCAAGGTTCGGTTCCGGCTGCTTCCGGGTATCTGGTGACAGCCTTGCCGTGCCGCCTGCATATGATCAAGCCACTGAGGCCGTGGACGAAGGCAAGGGCCATGGGTTGACCCGGCGAGCTTGGCTTTCGAGGACTCTTGCCTAGCCCGACCGCATGCCCCACAATCCAAGTGGGGTTGCCCGCTACTGCTGAACAGCATTGTCTGAGGACACTGGTGCCCGCCGGGCACTTGTGCGGCGCTTCGTCTCGTGCCTCAGCTGGTACCGGCGTTCACGCCCAGTAGCTATTCCTGACCCGAGGAGAATGCCACGATAGTCCACCATCTCAACTGCGGCACCATGCGCCCGTACGGCCTTCCCCAGGAGGACGGCACGGGAGGAGCCTTCAAGCGTGGCTACGGCGTCGTTCATTGCCTGCTGCTGGACACCGGGGACGGGCTCGCTCTGGTCGACACAGGCTGGGGAACGCGCGACTGCACCGACCCAACGCCCGCGGTCCGGCAATTCGCCAGCATCGTGCACGCCGCCCTTGACCCGGAAGAGACGGCTGTCCGACAGGTCTGCCACCTGGGCTACAACCCTTCCGACTTGAAGCACATCTTCCTGACCCACCTCCACCTGGATCATGCCGGCGGGTTGCCGGACTTCCCACAGGCGATAGTCCACGCATCTGCAAGCGAGATCCAGGCGTTCCTGCATCCCCGCACGCTTGTCGAGTGGCGCGCCTACCGGCCGGAGCACCGGGCATATGGCCCCAAATGGCAGGCGCATACACCCCAAGGCTCTCAATGGTTTGGGCTCGAGTCCGCCCCGCCCATCCGAATCGGGGAGACAGAGATTGTGTTTGTGCCGTTCGTTGGCCACACACGCGGCCACTGCGCAGTCGCCGTGCGCGTGGGTGATCGATGGCTGCTCCACTGTGGAGACGCCTACGGCTACTGCCGCCAGGCGGACCCTGTGCAGCCATACGTGCATCCGAGCGGGAGGCTGGTCGAATGGATGGTGACGACGGGCTTCAAGCTCCCGAGGAAGCACTGGTTGACCCTCAGGCGCCTGCAGGAAGAGCACGGAGATCTTGTATCAGCCTTCTGCACGCACGATGCTCATGAGTTCGGGATCGCCCGCAGGAGCAATAGGGCGCGCTGATGCCCTGCAGCCCCGCTCCGACATACGGCGCGAGATCCCAGCTCACTAGGGAGGGTTTCATGCTGCTGCTCAATCCCAAACACTACGACCGCTTCTACCCGGATGATCGGTCGCGGGACATCATGCGCAAGACCATCGCCTGGTTTGAGGATCGCGGGCTGAAGAGGATCAAGCAGGATGACTTCGACCGGACCTGGTACGCCGACTTCCTTGAGTTCGTCAAGCGGGAGCGCCTGTTCGCCACGCTGTTGACACCGACCAAGTACGGTGCAGCCGACTGCCGCTGGGACACGTGGCGCAACTGCGAGTTCAACGAGATCCTGGCCTTCTACGGTCTCTCCTACTGGTACACCTGGCAGGTGTCCATCCTCGGCCTGGGCCCGATCTGGATGAGCCGCAACGAGGAGCTCAAGCGTAAGGCCGCTCGCTTGCTGCAGGAGGGCAATGTCTTCGCCTTCGGCCTGTCCGAGCGGCAGCACGGCGCCGACATCTACTCGACCGAGATGCGCCTGACGCCACAGCCGGACGGCACCTACCGGGCTGACGGCGAGAAGTACTACATCGGCAATGCCAACCTGGCACCGATGGTCTCGACGTTCGGGAAGATGGCCAAGACCGGCGACTACGTCTTCTTCGTCGCCGATTACCGCCGCAAAGGCTACGAGCTAGTGCGCAACGTCACCGCCAGCCAGAACTACGTCGCGCAGTACGCCCTACACGACTACGCGGTGGCCGAAGACGATATCCTCTCGCTCGGGCAGGAGGCCTGGGACAGCGGCCTGAACACCGTCAACGTCGGCAAGCACAACCTGGGCTGGGCGTCGATCGGCATCTGCACGCACGCCCTGTACGAGGCGGTCCGGCACGCCGCCAACCGCCGCCTGTACAACATGGCGGTGACCGATTTCCCCCACGTCCAGCAGATGTTCACCGATGCGTACGCCCGCCTCATGGCAATGAAGCTCTTCGCGCTGCGGGCGGCCGACTACCTGCGCGCCGCCTCGCCCGACGACCGGCGCTACCTGCTCTACAACCCGATCGTCAAGATGAAGGTCACTACCCAAGGCGAAGAGGTGATCGACCTGCTGTGGGATGTGATCGCCGCCAAGGGCTTCGAGCGCGATACCTACTTCGAGATGGCGGCGCGCGACATCCGGGCGCTGCCCAAGCTCGAGGGGACGGTGCACGTCAACATCGCCCTGATCGTCAAGTTCATGGCGAACTACTTCTTCAACCCGGCCGAGTACCCGGAGATCGCCCGGCAGGACCAGGCACGGGATGATGAGTTCAGCCACGCCGGACGAGGCGCAGCAGAAGGATATCGACTTCCTGCTGGCGCTGGGTGAGATCTTCACGCTCGTCGTCTACGCCCAGCTCATCCTGGAGAACGCCGCCATGTATGCCATCGGCGACGATCTGCTCGACCAGATCTTCGATTCCTTCGTGCGCGACTTCTCGCGCCACGCGTTGGTCCTCCACAGCAAGCCGAGCAGCACGCCGCAGCAGATGGACCTGTGCCTGCGCATGCTTCGCAAGCCCACCGCCGACCCAGGCCGCTTCGAGCGTGTCTGGAAGGAGCAGGTCTATCCTCTGAAGGATGCGTATGAAATGAAACCATAGGCGTGTTGGGCCAGATCCAGGGCATTCGATCAGCAGCGCCCTCGGGCGTTCTTGGTCATTCCCGACAGGTGTGTCACATTTGCCCTGCGAAGCCCGTTGTCTATAATGAGTCCGGCCGCCTTCGCAGCTCCACCCCAGAGGGCCCGTCTTCACCGGGAGGCACATCATGAATATGGAGTTCGCCCTCTTCGGGGCATCCTTGATGCTCGCCCTGGCGTTCCTGGCGTGTAGTGCCCCCGCCGCCCCGGCCTGTTCGCCCCTTTCGCCCGCCGGGCCTAGATCCCATCATCGTGGCTGCAGTCGAGCGCGGGGCCGGCAAGGGTAGGCGCGGATTCGGCGCCGGGCCTCTGACGAGGGAGGGGAAGATGAGACTGACGTATCTGAGGAGCCTTCGAATCGCGAGGGGGTCGCTTCTCCTGGCAGGGCTTGTGGCCGGCTGCGCCGCCAGGGAGGCGACCGGGGCGCAGGTCTGGATTGACATCCCGCTTGATGGCGAAGTCGTCTTCGCCGGGCGTGAGGTCCAGGTCGTGTCGCGCGCCTTCGACGCGCAGGGCGTCGCCGAGATGCTCCTGACGGTCAATGGCGAGCCCTATCGGCGCGATGCCCCTGCCGAACCCGGCGAGAGCTTCACTTCCGCCAGCCAGGCCTGGCTCCCGGAGACCCCCGGGGGATACAGCCTGATGGTGACGGCCTACGACACCGCCGGCGCGGCCATTGGCTCGGCCGTCGTCTGGGTGAGTGTCGCCCCGGCAGCTACACCCACGCCCACCGCCACGGCCACGCCCGTGGCAACCGCCACGCCCACCGCCACCGCCACTCCACCCCCAGGTGCCCAGGTGAGCTTCTCGGCCGACCTGACCTCGCTGCTTAAGGGCGGATGCACCATGCTGCGTTGGCAGGCGCTGAACGCTACGGCCGTGGCGCTCGATGGGGCGGCGGTGGAGATGCGGGGTGCGCGCCAGGTTTGCCCCGCCAGCACGACGACCTATGCCCTGCACGTCACGGCGCCGGCGGGGGACGTCGATCGCAGCGTCACGATTTCGGTGAGCGCTCCGGCCGATACGGCCCCGCCCAGCATCGACGGCGTCTCCGCCTCGACCAGCGAGTTGCGCGAACCCAACTGCGACCCGCATACGGTGACCATCACGGCGCAGGTGAGCGACCCGGGCGGGGTGGCAAGCGTGGAAGTGGTCTACCGCGTCTCGGGCGGATCCTGGGAGACGCGGACGATGAGCGGAAGCGGGGGGTCCTACCAGGTGACGCTCGACTGGGGTGCGCTGCAGGCCAGCCGGGACCCGGTGCCGACGACCAGCGGCTCGGCGCTTGAGTATTACGTCCGGGCGCGCGACGCCTCGGGCAATTCGGCCAAGAGCGGGGTGCGTAGCATCGCGATCACGTACTGCCTGATCTGAGCCGGAGTCAATTGCCGGAAGTGGCCTCGCCCGATCGAGGCGACCGCGTAAAGGAGCCACCCATGACTCGCTTTCTGCGCCTGGCTTTCGGAGTTGTCATCGGCGCCATCCTTCTCCTGGCGCTGGCCGTCGCCTATGCCGCGCTGGGCATCCGTTCGGACGTGAACCAGCCGCCGCCCCCGCAGGTAGTGCTGCACTCACCATCTTTCGGAGATGCGGTTGGGGCGAATGATGAGGTCCTGGTTCAGGGAAACGCCGCCTCCACAGAGGCCGGCATCACCCGGGTGGAGCTTTGGGTCGACGGAGCCCTGCTGGCCATGCGCGAGAGCCAGCTGCCGGGCGGCAGCACGCCGTTCCCCTTCATGGAGATGTGGCTCCCGGGCACGCCTGGCGCCCACACCCTGGTGGTGCGTGCCTATGATGCCGATGGGCGCGATGGCCAGACGACCGTGCTCGTGCAGGCGGAGGACCGACCGCGCACGCCCCCGAGCGATACGCACATGGTCGAGGAGGGCGAGACGCTGGACCGGCTGGGCCAGGAGCTCGAGGTGCCGCCGGAGGCGATCACCGCCCTCAACCCGGATCTGACGGGGGATCTGCAGCCCGGCACGGAGATCCGCATTCCCACGCCCAGCGCCGGTTCGGAGGATCGGGGGGAGGAGCCGCCCGTGCCCGTGTCCTTCACCGAGGCGCCAGACCCGATCCGGGAGGATGAGAGCTTGCTGGGGGGCCTGACGCGCCTGATCCCTGCCGGCCTCCTCGGGCCGCTATTCAGCCCAGACCCCGGGGATTTGCTCGAAGTGGAGGCGATCTCGTTCCAGGTGCACGACGACTATGATGGCGTCTGGTGCTATGTCTCCATGTC
Organism: Chloroflexota bacterium; assembly: GCA_026390045.1. Classification (GTDB taxonomy): domain Bacteria; phylum Chloroflexota; class Anaerolineae; order Anaerolineales; family E44-bin32; genus DYJB01. The sequence continues at coordinate 8,033 of JAPLGR010000691.1, forward strand.
GGGCTTGGGCCTCGAGCGGATTCCGGCCGAGGGCTCCTTCGGCGGGGGGGATAAGTGGCGCTGGGACATCGAGGCCGAAATGGGGCCGGCGCATCGCCGCTTGGTCGTGGTGCCGCCGGCCGGCCAGGTGTATCTGACCATCCGATGCGTGGGGTATCGGGCTGCGCCCGAGGGCGACGCGGTCTATGACCTGGGGACCATGACGGAGACCCACCCGGAATCCGATTGGGATGGCCGGCATCTGCATCGCACCGCCTACGGGGAGGGCGGTTGGTTCGATGTGGACTACCGCATCTGGCCGGCGGGCGAGTCGGGATACGAGGGTGAACTGCCGGCGCCCGCCCTATCGGCTGAGTGCTTCCAGCGCTGGGATTTCTTCGAGACGGCCTGGTGCACGCTGACATGGACGTACCCCTTTCCGGCGCCTCCCGGCTGGGAGCATATCGACGGCTACCTGGTGTTGCGCAACGGCAGTCTGCTGCTGCAGACCGAAAGCCCCACGACTTACCCTGTCTACCTCTTCGAGCGCGGGGAGGGGTGGCTGCCGCCGTGCGGTGAGACCTGGGAGTATCAGGTGGTGGCCTATCACGGAAACCCGCTGATGGGCCCGCCGGATGGGGTCCGCTCCGCGGCGAGCAACTCGGTCTTTGTCGGGCCAGAGACGACGTGCGCGCAAGGCCGCACGGTGTTTCTCACCCTCAACTACCTGCACGTCTGTTCGCTCGACGTGGACTGCAGCCACTATTGCGGTGTGCCGGCGTGCCTGGACACGCGCGGCGTCGGAGGCCCAAGCGACGAGTCGCAGT
>JAPLGR010000352.1 GCA_026390045.1 Chloroflexota bacterium
TCCTCGTGGCGCCGGGTCGACGACAACGCCATCCCGGCGAGGGGCAAGATCTGCGGCGCCTACGTCAACTCGGCCCTCATCAAGACCGATGCCGCGCTCTCAGGCTTCGACGAGGGCCTGGTGCTGACGCAGGAGGGCCACGTCTCGGAAGCCAGCGCCATGAATGTCTTCATGGTGCGCGATGGGAGGCTGATCACGCCTCCGGTCACTGAGAATATCCTGGAGGGGATCACGCGGCGCTCGATCATGGAACTCGCGCGCAAGGAGCTTGGCGTCGAGGTGGTTGAGTGGCCGATTGACCGGACCGAAGTGTTTGTGTGCGATGAGTTCTTCCTGGCCGGGACAGCGGCGCAGGTCACGGCGGTCACGCAGGTGGACCGGCGCTTGGTCGGTGCTGGTGTGATGGGGCCGATGACGGCCCGATTGCGCAAGCTGTACGATGACATCTTGCGCGGCCGGGAGCCGAAGTACCGACACTGGATTGAGCCCGTGTATGCCGAAGTCGGCGCGCCGGCAAAGTAGCGGCAGCCCCTGATGGAGGGAGTGCGGGGGCGCCGCCAGGCGCCCCCGTGTTGTGCGCCATGCGGTTTCATCCGCCTCGATTGACCGGCCTGCTCCTCGGATTGATGTTCCTGGCAGTGACAGCCGGGGCTGCGACGCTGGGCCTGATCCAACTTGGCAATATCGGCTTCTCGGCCTGGATCGCGGTGTGGATCGCTCTCCCCATTCTGGGTGTGCCGGCGGCGCTTGTGGTCGCGTATCGACTCTTCGGGCTGTTGACCGCAAGTTATCAACTCGATCGGGACGGGTTTCGCCTGCGCTGGGGTCTGGCGGTGGAGCAGGTTCCCCTGGCCGATGTGCATGAAGTCAAAGTCCCAGATCAGGAGGCGGCGCACCTGAGACCGGGCCAGGGAATCTGGTGGCCGGGATGCGTGGTCGGACACCGCTCGGTTGATGGCCTGGGACTGGTGGAATTCTTCGCCTCGACCAGCGCGGCAGGCATGCTCCTCCTGCAGCTGGAGGATCGCTGGCTGGCGATCTCTCCCAGTGATCTCGACGGGTTTCGCCAGGCATACGTCGATATGATGCGCATGGGGTCCCTCGAGCGCATCGCGGCGGTCAGGTTGCGGCCTGATTTCCTGTTCAACCGGCCGTGGTCCGATCGGTGGGCGCGCGGTCTGATCCTGGCAGGGCTCGGGCTCAGCCTGCTGCTCCTCGGTTTCCTGGCCTTCCAGGCATCAACTCTGCTGACGCAGGTGCCATTTGGATTCGATCCGTACGGCGCGCCGGAGGGCTTTGTCTCATCCACGCGGCTGCTGCTCCTGCCGATGATCGCCGGCCTGTGCTGGCTTGCCGACTTCGTCATCGGCCTGTGGCTGTACCGAAAGGATGAGCAACGCCCCCTGGCCTATGGGTTGTGGGGAACCGCAGTGCTAGTCGGAGGTCTGCTCTGGGGCGCCAGCCTGCAGCTCCTGGCGGCCGCCCGCTGACAGGTTGTACACATGCCCAGGCTGGTTATCCCCAGGCGGCAGGCGGGTTATCCACAGGTTGTTCGGGGAATGGGAGTTGGATTGGGCGGGTCAAGGCGGATGCAGACGGGAGGGTCTCTCTGAACGCCGTTCACCTGGTAGGCGGATTCATCTTGGCGATCGTGGTGGCAGCGGGGGCATATGCCGCCGACTTACTCTCGCGCAGCGGCGCCATCGCCGCCATCGTGGTGGGCACGCTGACGTTTGGAATCGGCGGGCCGTTGCCCGGGGCATTGCTGCTGCTGTTCTTCATCTCGTCCAGCCTACTTTCCCGTGTGGGCGGCGCGAAGAAGCGGAAAGTGGCAGCGGCGTTCGCCAAGGGCGGTCGGCGGGATCATGGGCAGGTGATGGCGAACGGCGCGCTGGCGGCGCTGCTGTGTGTTGGATTCGGGCTGACGGGAGACTCGGTCTGGCTTGCCGGACTGACGGGCGCGCTGGCGGCGGTGAATGCAGACACGTGGGCGACCGAGCTGGGCGTGCTTGCCAGGCAGGCGCCGCGGATGGTTACCACCGGCGCGCGCGTGGAGGCGGGGACTTCGGGTGCGGTGAGCGCTCTGGGTGTCGCGGCTGCTCTCGGCGGGGCGTTGCTGATTAGTACGCCGGCGGCGGTTGCTGAGCGCGCGCCATTGCTTGCGCTGATCGCGGCCGCCAGCGGCGTGGCCGGTTCGCTGTTCGACAGCCTGCTTGGCGCGACCGTCCAGGCAATCTACACCTGCCCGGCGTGCGCCAAGGAGACCGAGCGCCATCCCGTGCATACCTGCGGGACGCCAACGGTGCCGTTGCGGGGGTGGCGCTGGCTCGACAACGATGGAGTCAACTTCGGTGCCTCGCTGGTCGGCGCGGTCGTGAGCGCTGGAACGTGGATCGTGTTGGGAGCCGGTGGTTAGGCTGGGGACAGGAGGCCAACGTGGGCGACGGTTCGCGTGACGATATCCGGAAGCTATTCAAGGAATTCAGTGTGAGCGCCGATGGGGCGATCGTGGCGCACTTGGCCCGTGCCGCGGGCACGCGGCCACTGCGTTTGCGCTGCACACTCGAGGACCTGACCGAGTACGGCGGAGAGGAACCGCCTCTCCGCCTGCATGTCGAGGTCGAGGGAACGGTCCGCCGGCAACCGCAGCTGAGGTAGTGCGACCTGCCGTGCGGCGAGCACCGATGGCCCGGCCTGGGCTAGAATTGGGTTGCCGGGCGTCTCACCTCACCCGCCGGGCGGAGGATCACGCATGGCCTATGAAGATATCCTCGCCGTGATCCTGGGTGGCGGCCGCGGCACGCGTCTGTGGCCGCTCACCAAGTTCCGCGCCAAGCCGGCTGTCCCGATTGCCGGCAAGTACCGGCTGATCGACATCCCGGTCAGCAACTGCCTGAACTCCGGCGTCCACCAGATTTCCATCCTGACCCAGTTCAACTCGGTCTCGCTGCACCGCCACATTTCGCGCACCTACAACTTCGACTCGTTCCATCCCGGCTGGGTGCAAGTACTGGCGGCCGAGCAGACCTTCAGCAGCGAGGGCTGGTACCAGGGCACGGCGGATGCGGTTCGCAAGCAGTTGTGGGAGATCCAGGTCACCGGGGCGCGGGACATCCTTGTGCTGGCCGGGGACCACCTGTACCGCATGGATTATGGCGGGCTCCTGGACTTCCATCGCGCCGAGTCGGCAGATGTGACAGTGGCCGTGCAGCCGGTGGCGGCGGAGGAGGCATCGCGCTTGGGCATCCTGAAACTGGGCGCAGACGGGCGCATCCGATCGTTCGTCGAGAAGCCGCAGACACCGAAGGCGCTGCAGGGCTATGTCAGCCGGGACGACCCCGAGAAACCCTACGTCGGATCGATGGGCATCTACGTCTTCCGTGCCGAGGTCCTCTTCGACATGCTGGCGGGACCGCACACCGATTTTGGCGGCGACGTGATCCCGGCTGCCATCCAGTCCCACCGGGTGTTCGGCTTTCCCTTCCATGGCTACTGGGCAGATATCGGGACGATCCGGGCGTTCTACGACGCCAACCTCGCCCTGGCGGAGCGCGAACCGCTCTTCAGCTTCGATGACCCATCCGGGCCGATCTTCACCCGGGCGCGCTTCCTTCCGGGCTCGCGCATCTACGACGTCAAGCTTGACCGCGTTCTGCTGGCCGACGGTTGCGTCGTGCAGGGAGCGGAAATCCGAAACTCGGTGGTCGGCCTGCGGAGCGTGATTGGGGATGACGTTGTGATCCAGGACACGGTGCTGATGGGCGCCGACTACTACGAGGGCGACCGTCCGGTCGGACAGGGGGACATGCCTCTGTTGGGGGTTGGCCGCGGATGTCGTATCCAAGGGGCGATCATTGATAAGAACGCCCATATCGGTGAGAACGTGCGCATCGAGCCGTTCCCGCGCGGCGTTGATCTGGACCAGGAGAACTGGACGGTCCGTGACGGCGTCGTCGTGATCCAGAAGTACGGTGTGCTGGCGCCGGGGACGGTGGTTGCGCCCTGAGTGCGGTCGTGGACTGCGATGTCCGATGAATACGTCGGGCGCCCTGATGGGCGCGCGATGCAATGGCTGACCAGCGTTCGGCGATCTCACGCGGGGACAGATGCCGCCTTAGGCTTGACCAGCGACATACAGACGATCGCGCCGACCATGAACACGGCGCTGAAGATCCAGATCGAGGCCGAGCTCGTCAGGTCGATCAACTGGCCGGCCAGGATCGGCCCGGTGATCGCCGCGGCGGACGAGGCGAAGTAGTACAGCCCGGTGTAGGAACCGATGCTCTTCTGTCCGGAGAGGTCGTAGACCATGGGCAGCGAGTTGATGTTGGCCAGCGCCCAGAACGCGCCCATCGCCGCCAGGACGACGAGCAGGATGGTGGAGTTGCGCACGAACGCGCCGACCACCAGGCCAACCAACATGCCGCCCAGCCCAGTGAGGATGGTCG
>JAPLGR010000604.1 GCA_026390045.1 Chloroflexota bacterium
TCCTTCATCACGAGCTCTTCCATGCTTCCCTGGATCTGAGCGAGTTCCTCATGGACGAACCGGGATTCCCAGGCATGGTCCTGCTGAAGGGCTTTGGGCCTGAGAGGCTGTTGGACTCGGAGGCTCTGACCGTCATCCGAGACGGGATCATGCACGGGAGTCCGTTCGAGACCGCCCGGTCCAGCGCATTGGCCGGGCTATAATGCACCTTCGTTCCGGGGCGGTGAGGGGATGAAGATCGACTACCGCGAAACCAGCGACGACCTGTTGAAGCGCATCGACATCCACAAGCAGTACGGCGGCCGCGACATCGACGCGTGGATGCTTGAGGCGCTCAACCCGCAACCGGACACGAAGATCCTGGACGTGGCCTGCGGCGCGGGAAAGCAGTGCTACGCCTTCTGGGACCATCTCCATGGCAAGGCCGACATCACCGGCGGGGATGTCTCGGAGGAGCTGCTGGCCACGGCGCGTGCAGCCAACACCCGCACCGGCAACGCGATCCGCTTCACCAAAGTCGATTTCAACCGGCGCTTCCCGTTCGATGACGCGTCCTTCGATCTGCTGTCGTGCTGCTTCGCTATCTACTACGCCGAGAATGCCCCGTTCACGATCGGGGAGATGCGACGCGTGCTGCGGCCGGGAGGGCGGCTGTTCACGACCGGGCCGATGCCGGAGAACAAGCGCTTGTTCTATGACATCATCCGGGAGGCCACCGGCCGGCCGATTCCCCCCATGCCGGGCTCGTCACGCTATGCCAGCGAGATCCTGGACGAGATCCGGCGGCGCTTCAGCCGGGTCGACGTGCATGTGTTCGAGAATCCGCTGACCTTTGAGAGCGTCGAGCCTTTCCTGGCCTACACGCGCGCCTCGCTCTCGGAAGACCGGCGGCTGTGGACCAGTCTGTTCCAGGGCAAGGACGAGTTCGAGAGATTGATGGCCCAGATTGCCGCCGCCTCGGCCGCCCGCCTGAAGCAGGACGGCAAACTGGTGATGACCAAGGTCGTTGGCGGCTTCATCGCCATGGCGTGACCGGGGAGGGTTGCGATGAGGTTCTATGGATCAAAGGTCCTGTTCCTGGGCGCCCACCCGGATGACATCGAGCTCGGGTGCGGGGCGCTCCTGGCGCACATCGCTGGGCACGCGGAGGTCCTGTGCGTCACGCTCTCGGACAACCAGACGAACCCGGCCCTGGGCGAGGTGGTCGACGAGCACTACCGCAGCATGGCTGAGCTGGGTGTGCCGCGCGAGCGAATCCTGCTCGGGTCGTTCGAGACGCGTTACTTCCCGCGCGACCGGCAGGAGATCCTCGAATTCCTCTACGAGTTGAATCGAAAACACCACCCGGAGATCGTCTTCGTCCACACACAGTCGGATATCCATCAGGACCACGGGGTCGCCACGATGGAAGCGATGCGGGCGTTCCGCGGCACCACCGTCCTGGGATTCGATGTCCTGCGCAGCAGCTACGGTTTCTTCCCGCAGTTCCTGGTGGAGGTGAAGGAAGCGGACGTCGAGAAGAAGGTGCGCGCCCTTCAGCAGTACGCGACGTACTGCGACAAGTACTACTTTGACCCCGACGTCATCCGGTCGACGCTGGTTCGCCAGGGGGCGCTGGCTGAACTGCCCTTTGCGGAGGGCTTCGAGGCCATCCGCATCGTGGGCGACTTCGCGCCCTGAGGCCGCGGCCGGGGCCGTATCCTGGGCGCCCTGGTAAACCGCATGGATCACGCCGCGCGCTGCTCGATTGTCATCCGGGCCTTCAATGAGGAGAAGCACATCGGCCGGCTGCTCACCGGCATCCTGCAGCAGACGATGCCGCCAGGTGAGATCGTCTTGGTCGACTCTGGATCGACGGACGCGACGCTGTCCATCGCTGCCCGGTTTCCAGTCCGCATCGTCTCGGTCCGGCCGGAAGAGTTCTCCTTCGGCCGATCATTGAACCGCGGCATCTCGCAGACGAGCAGTCACCTGGTCGTCCTGGCCAGCGCGCACGTCTACCCGGTGTATGCGGATTGGCTGGAGCAGCTCCTGCGCCCGCTGGACGATGCGCAGGTGGCGCTGAGCTACGGCCAGCAGCGCGGGTACGAGGGCACGCGGTTCAGTGAGCATCAGGTCTTCGCTAAGTGGTTCCCGGAGCGCTCCGAACCTCGCCAGGGCCACCCGTTCTGCAACAATGCTAACGCCGCCATCCGCCGGGAGCTGTGGGAAGTCCATCCCTACGATGAGACATTACCCGGATTGGAGGACCTGGCCTGGGCCTCATGGGCGATGCAGCAGGGGCGAGCGGTCACCTATGTCGCCGAGGCGCCCGTTATCCATGTCCACGAGGAGACACCGCGACTGATCTACAACCGATACCGGCGGGAAGCGATGGCACTGCGGACCATCCGGCCGGGCGAGCGCTTCCATCTCTGGGACTTCGCGAGGTTGTTCGCCAGCAACGTCGCCAGCGACATGGCCCGCGCGTTTCGGCAGAAGTCGCTCCTCCGAGAGGCCCGTGGGATCCTGTCGTTTCGCTGGATGCAGTTCTGGGGCACCTATCGAGGGTTCTCTCACGCCGGGCCTCTTTCGGGCAGCCTGAAGCAGGTCTTCTACTACCCGAGTGAGGCGGCAGGTGCAGCTGCGCGGCCGGCCCGCCAGGCGACGCGGGTTGACTACAGCGCACACGGAGGGGAAGTCGGTGAGCGAGACTGAAGCCGTCTTTGCGGCGCTGGTCCCGATGCGGCATCACTCGGAGCGCGTGCCCGGGAAGAACTACCGCCCGATGGCCGGGCGCCCCTTGTATGCCTACATCCTTGAAACGCTGCTCCAGTGCCGCTGTGTGTCCCAAGTCGTTGTCGACACGGACAGCCCGCTCATCCGCGACGGGATCGCCGAGCAGTTCCCGGCTGTGCGGTTGATCGAGCGCCCCGAACACCTGCGCGGAGGCGAGGTCGCGACGAATGCCGTGCTGGAACATGACGCCGGCCTCGCCCCCTCGCGTTTCTACCTGCAGACGCACTCCACCAATCCCCTGCTGCGGGCGGAGACGGTGGACCGCGCGGCGGAGGCCTTCCTGGCTGCGTTCCCAGAGAAGGACTCGCTCTTCTCGGTCACGCGCTGGCACAAGCGGCTGTGGGATGTGCGCGGCCTGCCAGTCAATCACGATCCGGCCGTCCTGCTGCGGACGCAGGATCTGCCGCCGGTCTTTGAGGAGAATTCGTGCCTGTACTTGTTTGAAAGGGAACGGTTCCTCGCTTCGCACAATCGGCTGGGCCGATCACCGATCCTGTTCGAGATGGACGCAGCCGAGGCGCTGGATATCGATGGGGAGCGGGACTTCGCCCTTGTGGAAGCCGTCCTGCGAGCGGGATTGCGCGGAGGGGTGGGGCGTCCATGAGGGCGGAGGATCTGCGCGGTCGAGGACCGCGATGATGAAACGCTTCACCGGGATCCGAGCCTATCCCTTCCTGATGGCCGCCTATCCGGCGCTGGCCATGATGGCGGCCAACGTCGATCAGGTTCGGATGGAGGCGGTCGTTCGACCCTTGCTCCTGTCCGCCCTCCTATGTGCGTTGCTCTATGGCCTTCTCGCGCTCCTCATCAGGAGGCCCGAGCCCGCGGCACTTCTGACGACGTGGTGGCTGCTCCTGTTCTTCTCCTATGGGCATGTCTACGCCGCGCTGCGCGACGCGCTCATCCTCGGCGAGAGTCTTGGAAGGCATCGTTACCTGGCTGTCCTGTGGATCGCGCTGGCCTTGGGAGGGGCGTGGTGGATCCTGCGACGCAGGGAATGGGGGCCTACAGCCCGCGTGTTGACGGTAGTATCCGCCATTGCCATCGCCATGCCCATCCTGCAGCTGGCCGTCTACCTTGTAGAGAGCAGCATGCTGTCCGCCGAACGGGCGGCGAGTGGTTCGTCGTCTTCCTCGGCGGGTCTCCTGCCGGAAGGCCAAGTGCTGACGGCGCCGGCGGATCAGCCGCTGCCGGACATCTACTACATCATTCTCGACGGCTACGGGCGAAGCGACACGCTTGAGCAGGTCTACGACTACGACAACACGGAGTTCCTCCAGGCGCTGCAGGACATGGGCTTTGTAGTCGCTGAGTGCAGCCAGGCGAACTATGCCCAGACGGAACTCTCGATTGCCACTTCGACCAACCTGGTCTACCTGGATACGCTGGGTGATTCCTTCCGACCCGGCACCGACAATCGGCGACCGCTGAGGCCGTTGATCCGCTCGAGCGTTGTCCGGCATGCGCTGGAGTCGCTCGGCTACCGCACGATCGCCTTCGACACTGGTTACTCATTCATCAACCTGGAGGATGCCGACCGCTACCTCTCGCCCGGGCTTGGGAACGGACTGAGCGGATTCGAACTCCTGTTCCTGCGATCGACCGCCGGCCTGATGGTGCTTGACAGCGCCGAAGTGTTGCCTCAAGTGCTCGACCCCGCGCTTGACCGTCCGTATGACGATCATCGTGAGCGGATCCGATACATGTTCGACGAGCTTGAGCGCCTTGCAGCGGATCCGGGACCGAAGTTCGTCTACGCCCACATCGTGTCTCCGCATGACCCGTTTGTCTTCAACGCCGAGGGAGAGGCCGTCGAGCCGCCGATGGCGGGCACGGCCGAACCTGGCTGGGAGCAGCAAGCCTACGGCGACCAGGCGCGGTTCGTCAGCTGGCGTGCGATTCAGATGCTGGAGGCGATTCTTGCCAACTCGCAGACCGAACCCGTGATCCTTCTCCAGGCGGACCATGGGCCAGGTTTGAACTCGAACGCCGGCCGAATGGGGATCCTGAATGCCTATCTGTTTCCGGGCGCGGCGCAGGTGATTGACCCGGGCATCACGCCGGTCAATTCCTTCCGACTCATGTTC
>JAPLGR010000280.1 GCA_026390045.1 Chloroflexota bacterium
GTCTCTTCGTCATCGACGATCAAGATGGTGGCGCTCATCCAGGCTTCTCATCCTCATGGTGTTTGGGAAGGCGGATAGTGAAGACGGTCCCCGCGCCGGCGAAGCTCTCGACGTGCAGCGTGCCTTTATGCGCGGTCACGATGCGGCGGCTGATGGCAAGGCCCAGTCCGGTGCCATCCTTCTTGGTGGTGAAGAATGGGTCGAAGATGCGTTCGATGACGTCGGCCGGAATCCCCGGGCCCGTGTCAGCGACCTTGAGATCGACGGCCTGCCCATCCGTCGAGGGGGCGACTGTGATGGAGAGAGTGCCTCCCTCGGCCATGGCCTGTAGGGCGTTGGTCAGCAGATTGACTACCACCTGTTCGAGCGTGCGGGGGTCCGCCAGCACGTGGGCAGCGGCGGCGTCGAACGCGGTGTGGATGTGAACTCCGGCCTGCGTCAGGCGCGGCTTCCAGCGCTCAACCAGGCGGCGCATCATCTCGGCCAGTTCGACGGACTCCATCTTCAGTTCCAGGGGGCGGGCGAAGAAGAGGACGTCACTCATCAACTGGTCGAGGCGGGTGCACTCCTTGCGGATGCGCTCGAGTGAGTCGTGCAGAGGATGCTCCGCGCCAAGCCGGGAGGAGACCAGCTGCACGCCGGTGCTGATGTTATTGATCGGATTCCGTACCTCGTGCGCGAAGATCGCCGTGACCTCGCCGAGCAAGGCGCGTTGGGTGAGGACCTCGTTCCTGGTTTCATTGGCCTGGTGTTCGGTCCGGTCCCCGAGGACGAGCAGCAGGCGGGCGGCCTGGCCGGCTGAGTCAACGGGCAGAACGCGCAGGTAGGCGGGGAAGGCCGTGCCGTCGCGCCGATGGAAAGTCAGCGCCGCCTGTTCGGTCTGCACATTGTGGCCAAGGGCATCCAGGAGCAGGGGGCGGACGTCCTTCGGCCCGACCAGGACATCCTGTATGACCTGGCCTTCCATCTCGCGCGGTTGGTAGCCCAGCAGCTCGGCCGCGGCGCGGTTGACGCGTTCAACCCGCAGGTCGCGGTCGAGCGTGAAAACGCCTTCGCCGATGCCGGCAAGGAGCACCTTGGCCTCAGCTTCGAACTGGTAGGCCAGCGACTGGGTGTCGGCCATCGCAGCCTGTTGCAGGCCCAACACGAGAGTGGCGTGGCAGACATTTCCTGCCAGCGTGAGCAACGTCTCGGCTTCCGCAGGAACCACATCCGCGTCCGCCCATCCCGCGACAAGGACTCCGATCCAGGCCGAAGGCGCGCCGAGCGGTGACGTTCTGAGGACGGTCCAGCCGGCGCTGCGCGCGGCCTTGTGCAGGGGATGGTCAGGCCTCTGGCCGAGGCTCCACACGCCAGGCTTGAACAGCGGATCCAACTGCTCAGGAGGGAGCGAGGCGGGAAACTCCTCGGGCAACATGCCGTCGAGGATGTACTCCTGGTTCCTCGCCGAGACGCGGTAGAGTGCGACGGCCTCAGCGCGCAGGACCTCCCGGGCAACGGCAAGGGCGCGTCCGATGGCAGGGCCTTCGCGGTCGATCAACGCAGCCGTCAGGTCAATCAGGCGGCTCAGGCGATCGGCTTCGGAGGCTTGGCGCTCCTGCGTTCGGTGGCGCTGGCTGCTGGGGCGCAGCCGGAGCAGGATGGCGTAGCGGGGCGAGCCGACCAGCGAAGCAGAGAGGTCCACTGAGGCGATCTCGCCCTCGTGCGTCTTGAGGGCCACGTCTTCGAGGTGAAGATCGGGCGAGGGCCACTCGCCGGTGAGGGCAGCCAACGCCTGCTCGCCGGGTTCGCCCGGGAAGAGATCGATCGGCGCCAGCGCCTCCGCATCCGTTCGGCTGAAACCGGTCAGGAGCAGGAAGGCATGATTGCAGGAAAGGACAGAGGACCCGTCGGGGGACAGGACCAACACTCCATCGGCCAGCGAGTCCGCCAGGATCCGGAAGAGCTCTCGGTGTGGGTCAGGCCTGAACAGGCGTGAGAGCGGACTCGTTGGCTGCGTATTGGTCGGCAATGTCTACACTCTGAGAGCCGCGGGTTGGTCCTTCTTGTGGTGGCGAAGGCGCGCCGGGAGGATACCCTCAATGGCCCGGTACTTGGCCACTGTGCGGCGTGCAACCTGGACGCCTTGCTTGCGCAGCCGGTCCACGATCTCGTCGTCGGTGAATGGTCTGGCTTCGCCCTCGACCATCTCCTTGATCCGGTCGCGAACGGAGAGGCTGCGGTCGAAGAAACGATTGAGTGGGATGATGCGCCCATCGGGAAGGGCGATCGACTTGTGAGAGACGGCGCGCGAGATGGTGGACTCGTGGACGCCGATCTCGGTGGCCAGGCGGGCGCGGGTCATCGGCTCCAGGAAGCGATCACCGTTGAGGATGAAACCGCGCTGTTGGCGGACAAGGATCTCCAGCATCCGACGCATGGTGTTGTTGCGTTGCTGTAGGCACTTGACGAAGAGCGCCGCGCGCTCGAGGTGGCGGGCCCACTCCTCAGAGACTTCCTCGCCTCCCTCGGGAGCAGCCTGGCGGAACATCGGATTGACGCGCAGCCAGCCTGCAATCGGGGCAAAGATCTCCACCATCAACGGAGCTTCCGTGTCGTCGTTGCGGTGGCTGATCTGGATGTCCGGGTTGTGGTAGACGTTTGGATCGGTTCCCTGCGGCTGGCGGCCCGAACCCCAGTAGGCGCGAGCGGGGTAGGGGTTGAGGTTGTCCTGGATGAACGTGGCCGCCTGACGGACGCGAGTGAGCGAAACACTGAGCATCTCTGCAATGCGCTCAAACTCGTGGCGGCCGAGTTCGGAGAAGGCCTCCTCGAGGATGCGTCGGGCAAGTTGACCAAGGGACGAGCTCGGATCATGCAGGGAGAGCTGGGCCAAGAGAGCCTGGCGCGGGCCTGTAGTTGCCAGGCCGGGCGGATCGGCGCGGGCGATCATGGTGAGGACACGCTCCACCTGGGTCAGCGAGGAATGTGTGGTGCGGGCCAGGATGGCGGGCGGGTCCTGCAGGAAGCCATCCTCATCGAGTGAGGACAGGACGTAGGCCGCGAGGTGGCGATCCGCTGGATCAAGTTCCGCGGCGAGCTGTTGCAGGACGTGGATCGCCAGGTCCTCTGGTGCGGCGGGCTCGCGCTCGGCGGGCTGATCGCCCGGCTGAGCTTCGCGCCGGCCGAAGGCTGCCTCGCGTGGTGAGAGGAAGACTATAGGCCCGTCCTCGGCCATCGGGCGGCTGCACGCTGGGCATGGCCCGGGTTGGGGCAGGTGCCGGTGGCAGGAAGGGCATACCCGGTCTTCAAGGAGCTCAAGGGCTGGGTTGGACGCCAGCTCGCCCATGACCTTATCGCGGAGCTCCAGGTTTGAGAGCGCCAGCAGAGTCATGGTCTGCGCCAAGTGCGCCGTGGTCAGGGGGCGGATGGACTGATCTTGTACTTGAAGCATGGTGTGCCTCGCCGTGGGAGTATACAGGAACAGCCGGATTGCGCAAGCGGGATGCAAGTTCTATGCCACCTGTGCCCGGCGTGCTAGAATCGTGCCATGTCTGGTCAAACGCTCGTTGTGGTCGGGGGAGGGCTGGCGGGATGTGAGGCTGCGTGGCAGGCGGCAGAGCGCGGCCTGGAGGTTGTGCTGGTGGAGATGAGGCCGGGCGTCCAAACCGGCGCTCATCAGACTGGCCTACTCGCAGAGCTCGTGTGCTCGAACTCGCTTGGTTCGGCCCTCCCGGACCGCGCGTCAGGGATCCTCATGGCCGAGCTTGAGCAGATGGGTTCGCTGCTCCTGCGAAAGGCGCGCGAGGCTGCGCTGCCGGCCGGGGGAGCCCTCGCTGTCGATCGAAGCGTGTTTGCGGATGCCGTGACGAAAGCGATCGAGGTCCATCCGCGGATCCACTTGGTTCGCGAGGAAGCGCGGGCCGTTCCAGAGGGATTGGCGGTCATCGCTAGCGGCCCTTTGACATCGGCAGGCCTGGCGAGCGACCTAGCGCGGCTGACGGGCGAGGAGCAGCTGTACTTCTGCGACGCATTGGCGCCAATCGTCGATGCGGAGAGCATCGACTTGACTGTCGCGTTCCGCGCCTCCCGATACGGCCGTGGGCAGGAGGACGGGGGGGACTATCTCAATTGCCCGCTCGACCGCGACGAGTACGAGGCCCTTGTGGATGCGCTCCTTTCGGCGGAGCGGCATGCGCCCCGTGAGTTCGAGGCTGCCATCCTGGGCGGGGTTCGGAGCGGCGCCGGCACCTACTTTGAGGGTTGCCTTCCGGTAGAGGTTCTCGCGGCGCGAGGCCGGGATTCGCTGGCTTTTGGGCCGCTGCGGCCGGTCGGGCTCCGCGATCCCCGAACAGGGCGAAGACCACATGCCGTCGTGCAGCTCAGGCAGGACAATGTTGCCGGGAGTCTGTACAACATCGTCGGATTCCAGACCACACTCACAGTGACTGCCCAGCAGGATGTCTTCCGGAAGATCCCAGGCCTGAAACGGGCCAGATTCGCCCGCTTCGGGCAGATGCATCGCAACACGTTCGTGAACGCCCCCAGGGTGCTTCGGCCCACGCTTCAGCTGCACAAGCGCGACACACTCCTCCTGGCGGGGCAGATCACCGGTGTGGAGGGCTACCTCGGAAACATCGCGACAGGGCTGCTTGCCGGCATGAATGCCGCCCAGGTCGGCCTCGGGCGTCCGCCGGTTGTGTTGCCGTCGACCACGATTCTCGGTGCGCTCTGTCGGTACATCACTCAAGCCGACTCCCGAAGCTTCCAGCCGATGAAGGCAAACCTGGGTTTGCTCGACGATCTGCCGAACGCACCGCGAGGCAAACCACAACGCGGGGCAGCATACGCATCCCGATCCGCGGACGCGCTGGCTGCGCTGCTGCACCGATAGCGACAGCCAGCATGCGTATAGCCACTACACCTGCCACCACACTCCAACCTACACGTCCCTCCAACACACACAAGGCTACGCGCATCGGCATGTGGCTCCTT
>JAPLGR010000288.1 GCA_026390045.1 Chloroflexota bacterium
ACTCGCCTTGCTCATCGAGCAGGTGGCAGCCGGCGAAATGGCCGAGGCCGAGGCGCAGGTCGGCCAATCCGTTCAGGCTGCCAACCGGCAAGGTGAGGACATCGAGATGCGGGGCGAGGTCGGCCGCCAGCCGTTCCACCACAAGGTCATGGCTGCCGCAGAACACGACGGCCGGGCGGCCGGGAATCTGGGGCAGGATCAAGTCCTGAAGCAGGTAGCCGCCAGCGGACGCGCGGTAGTAGCGCTCCTCGGCGCCGTGGACGCGCCGAGTCTCCACCAGCTCCACCAGCCCGGCCTGCTCAAGCCGTCGCAAGTGATGACGAATCCATGCCGGATGTTCGCCCAGCGCCTGGCCGAGGTGCGTGAGCGTCGCCGGCTGCGCCATCAGATGCTGCAAGATCGCCAGCCGGCGCGGGTCGGCGATCAGCTTGAGTTGCTCAAAAGAGCGCAGGTGGGTCAGTTCGGGCACGGCTGCTGAGTTTTCCCTTAGCGAAGACAGAGTAGCACCAGGGAGGGGGCCGGTCAAGCGGAGGGCGGAGGGCCGCCGGGAAGCGGAATGGGCACCGCCGGACCGCGCCGCAGCTCCAGGCGGCGACCGGTAAGCCCAGCGGCTGGGGCGGAGGCGGGCAACGTCAGGTCGTGTACAGCTTGCGGTGGACGATGCTCAGCGCGCGGACCTGCTGCTCAGCATGGTAGGAGGAGCGGACGAGCGGGCCAGCCTCCACCCAGCGAAAGCCGATCTCGAGGCCGTAGCGCTTGAGCTTGGCGAACTCGTCGGGCGTGACATAGCGCTCAATCGGCAGGTGCTGCTTCGACGGCTGCAGGTACTGACCCAGCGTGAGGATCTCGACGCCCCACTCGCGCAGGTCGCGCATCACCGCCCGAACCTCGTCGAGCGTTTCGCCCAGACCGAGCATGATGCCGGATTTGGTGAGCACCTCGGGGTCGAGCTTCCTGGCGTTCGACAGCGTGGCGGCCGCCCACTCGTAGCGGTCCTGCGGCTGCACCTTGCGGAACAAGCGCGGCACCGTTTCCACGTTGTGGTTGAGGATCTCGGGCCGTGCGTCGACCACGGTGCGCAGCGCATCGATCGAGCCTTTGAAGTCGGGGATGAGCACCTCGACCGAGCAACCGGGGTGCAATTCGCGGATGCGGCGGATGACCATGGCGAAGATCGGAGCACCGCCGTCCGCACGATCGTCGCGGTTGACGGAGGTGATGACAGCGTGGCGCAGGTTCATCGCTTGGACGGCGAGGGCGACGCGCTCCGGCTCAAGCCAATCGAGCGGCGCCGGGCGGCCGGTCTTGACGTCGCAGAAGCCGCACGAGCGAGTGCACACGCTGCCCATCATCAGGAAGGTGGCCGTTCCCGAGCCCCATCACTCGCCCATATTGGGGCACATCGCCTCTTCGCATACAGTGTGCAGCGCCTTGGAGCGCATCATCTGCCGCAGCCACTCGACCGTCTCGCCGGACGGAGCGCGGACGCGGATCCACTCCGGCCGCCGCTGAGGCGCAGGCGCTGGGGAGGCGTCAGGATGAGAGCGGACTCGGGCGCGCGTGGTCATGTCCGGGGATTCATTCTACCGCGCCGGTAGGCGCGGCGGCCGGTCAGACCGCGAGACATGGCAGGGGCACAGCATGCCGTGCCCCTGCCACCTCCGTCCCCGAGGGCAGACCCCCTCCAGAACTGCCCTCTTGACTCCCGCAGGGAGCAGCGCGACAATTGATACAGACTAGTTTGTGTTGCAGACCTACATGGAGGGGCGGATGAATGCAGCGATCGAGGGCGCCCCGCGGCGCCCTGTCCACTACTGGTACGACGACGGGTTGGCCGAGATCGGGGTCGGGCTGCTCTTTCTGGTCTTGGCGGCGTTGTTCGCCGTCGAGGGACGGGCGCCTGCCGGCAGTCTGCCGCCGTGGTTCTCCGCCCTCGGGCTACCGGTCGTCGTTGTGAGCGGCATGATCGTGCTTGGACTGTCGATGCGTGCCGTTAAGGAGAGACTGACCTACCCGCGCACCGGTTACGTGTCCTACCCGCGCACCGGGCCTGCGCGCAAGTGGCTGGCGGGCGTGATCGGCGGCGGCGTCAGCTTCCTGCTCGTGTTGTTCCTAGCTGCCCGGCCGGACTGGATGATCGCGCTTCCTGCACTGCAAGGCGCCGCTGTTGCAGTCGTCTTCCTTCTGCTGAGCTTCCGCAGCGGCGTGCTGAGGCTGGCCCTCCAGGGGGTCCTCGCGCTGGCAACCGGCCTGATCGTCAGCTTCGTCGGCGTGGGGACTTCGGTCAGCACAGCACTTGTGTTTGGCAGCGTTGGGCTGGCTTCGCTCATCAGCGGCTTGCTCGTCCTAGCCCACTACCTGCGCACAACGGCCCCGCCGGCCGGGGCGGCGTGACCATGGCCGGCGACGACTTGCGTGCTATCACCGAGGTCGATCGCGTGATCCATGAGCCAGCGCGCTTGCTGATCGTGGCGCTGCTCTCCGAGGTCCGCTCGGCCGACTTCCTCTTCCTGCAGAGCGAGACCAGGCTGACCAAGGGAAACTTGTCGTCGCACCTGAGCCGGCTGGAACAGGCTGGCTACCTGCAGATTGACAAGGGTTTTCGCGGCAAGGTCCCTCAGACCGTGTGCAGCCTGACCAGTGAGGGTCGCGCGGCGTTCAGGCTCTATCGTGCCCAGATGCGGCGCGCCGTGGGCCGCTCAGCCCGGTGACGGAATGACCCGTCCGTCCGATGCGTCGCTGCCCGGTCGCTCAGGGGGATTGCGTGCGGCGGAGATCGCGTCAGAGATCGACGCCAGGCTTCGATCCCTTCCTGCCAAGGACACGCCGCGTGTGCGCGATGTCCGCCGCGCCTGGTCGCGCGACCTGTGCCCAGCGCCAGGCCAGCTAGTGCTCACCGTTGCCATGATCCTGCGCCGCCGATACGGCTACCGCTTCGTCCCATACGAGCTCATCGCCAACCACCCCGGTGCTTACCGACTGCTGACCGAAGCCCGGCTGGAGGCATTCGGGCATGGGCTCGATAGCTGGAGTGCGGTGGACACATTCGCGCGAACGCTGGCCGGACCCGCGTGGCGCGACAGACTGATCGCTGACGACGTGATCCTGAAGTGGGCGCGTTCCCCGCAACGCTGGTGGCGCAGGGCGGCGCTCGTCAGCACCGTGGCCCTCAACGTGCGCTCCAAGGGCGGTCGGGGCGATGTCCGCCGGACGCTGCGGATTTGCCGCTGCCTCGTGGACGACCACGATGACATGGTGGAAAAGGCGCTCTCGTGGGCGCTTCGCGAACTGATCGTACATGACCAGCAGGCAGTCGAGGCATTCCTGAAAACGAACGAACGGCGTCTCGGTGCGAGGATCACGCGCGAGGTGCGCAACAAGCTCAGGACCGGTCTCAAGACACCGCATCCTGCTGCACACCGCTGAGCTTTGGACAGCAGCCCGCACATTCTCCAGAGGAGTCGCGGAAGCCCAGCCATAATCCCAACGCTTCGGCCGGATGCCAGTCCCTCAAGCTATACTCTCCCGGCATGCGACCACCCTTCCGACGTGACATCCGCTGTTGACCACGAAACCCAACGTCGCCTCAGCTGAGTTCGGGGATCGCCTGATCGGCGGCGGGCTGTGCGCCGCGTCCGCCTTCGGCTTCGCCACACTCGCCATCCTCGGCAAGCTGGCCTACGCCGAGGGGTTGAGCATGACCGGATTCCTCAGCCTGCGCTTCGGATGCGCAGGGGTCCTGTTGTTGATCATCCTAGGCATCCAGCGCGGGCGCGCGATCTTCCCGGAGCGCAGGCTGCTGCTGGCATTGTTCCTTCTCGGCGCGTTGGGTTACTTCTCCCAGGCCAGCCTGTACTTCCTCGGCCTGCGCCGCATCTCTGCCTCGCTCAGCTCCGTGCTGTTGTACGTCTATCCGGTCTTTGTTGCGCTCGCCGTGTGGATCTTCGAGGGCCGTCGGCCAACCAGGCTGGAAGGGCTGGCCATGGTCCTGGCTCTCGCCGGCGTGGCGTTGACCGCGGGTCCTCTAGGCGGGTTGGATGAGGGCGGACCCGACCCAGTGGGCGTGCTTCTCATCCTGGTGGGGGCGGTCGGGTACGGAGCCTACATCGTCGTCAGCAACCGCTACGTCCACCGCGCGGGTCCATTGGTCAGCACCGCATGGATTGCCGTGGGTGCCTCATTGAGCTTCGGCCTGGCCGGCTGGCTGACCGATTCGTGGGTCTTCCCCTTCACGCCGCGCAGCGTCGCCCTGCTCGCGGCCCTGGTCCTCTTCAGCACAATCCTGCCGCTGGCGACCTTCTTCGCCGGCATGCGGCGCGTGGGGCCGACGGTCGCCTCACTGCTCAGCACGCTTGAGCCAGTGTTCACCATCCTGCTGGCGGCGCTCATCCTGCACGAAGTGCTGACGCGAAATCAGTGGGCGGGCGGCGCACTGATCCTGGTCGCCGTGGTTCTGCTCAATCTGCCCGCCCGCCGCACCAAGGACCGGGCGGCGGCCTGAGCGTGCCTCTAGCGTAGGGGCATGGCATACCGTGCCCCTATCATGTTCACTCTCCGATTCGTGGGCGGC
>JAPLGR010000580.1 GCA_026390045.1 Chloroflexota bacterium
ACGTCTTCTCGCTGCACAAGGTCTTCAGCCCTCCGGCGGAGGTTGAGTCGATCAACGTGGAATGCCGGAGAGCGGGCATCGGCTGCGTCGAATGCAAGCAGCGCTTCGCCGCTCACCTCAACTCGCACCTGGAGCCCTTCCGGGCGCGCCGAGCGGACATCGCTCGCGATCCGGACCGTGTGTGGGACGTGCTGAACGATGGTGCGGGCCGCGCCCGGCGGATCGCCGAAGAGACGATGCGCGACGTGCGCGACGCCGTCGGGTTGCCCTGATCTGATGCGCCTGGTCCTGCAGCGCGTTCGGCGCGGCCGCGTGACGATCGGCGGAGACGAGGTGGCGGCCATCGGCCGCGGGCTGGTGATCCTGGCCGGCGTGGGGCAGGGCGACACAGCCGAGCAGGCCGACTGGCTGGCGGCCAAGGTCGCCGGGCTGCGCATCTTCGAGGACGCCGAGGGCAAGACCAACCTGTCGATCACCGAGGTCGGCGGGCAGGCGTTGGTCGTCTCGCAGTTCACGCTGTATGCCGATGCCGCGAAGGGCCGCCGGCCGAGCTTCATCCGCGCCGCGCTGCCCGAAGTGGCCGAGCCGCTCGTGCAGCGCTTCGCCGACTCACTGGTGGCGCAGGGCGTCCCGACGCAGACTGGCGTCTTCGGCGCTCACATGCTGGTCGAGATCGAGAATGATGGACCGGTGACAATCCTGCTTGAGGCCACTCCGTTGGCGGTGGCGCCCTCCGGCGGTGGCTGAGCACCCGATGCGCCTGCACACGCAGTCACCACGTCCGGTGCGAGCCGCAAGCTGGACCGTCTGGCTGGCACTGGGCCTGCCGGTGCTTGTGGCGGTCGCCCTGATGGTCCCCCGGGTCTGCAGCGCTCAATTCGGGCTTTTCGATGACGCGAATTCGATCTCTGTTGCCCGCCAAACGTGGACTGGTCAGTGGGACTGGGAGCAAGACATCGGGTTCGGTAGGTTCCGCCCTGTCTACTGGCTTGTGTTCTCCCTGATCTACCGCTGGGCCGGATACCACGCGAGCTGGTACTTCGTGGGCAACCTGCTCCTCCTTCTCTGCACAACTCTCTTGCTGGGCGGGGCTGTGCTGCGATTGACGCGCAGGCCATTGGCGGCAGGCATCGTCGGACTGGCCTTCGTCCTCGGTGGGCCAGTGGTTGAAGCCGCGTACACCCTCTCGAAGCCCGAACTCGCGCAGTGCTTCTTCCTCACTGCCTCGGCTGCCACCCTCGCCTTGGCTCCCCGACCGGGAACCAGATTCATGCGGGTCGGCGCCTTGCTTATGTCATCCGTTCTTGTCTTCCTCGCCGCGCTGACCAAGGAAACGACCGGCCTGCTCCTGGGCATCGCCCCAGCCTGGGTGGCAATCGCTTGGGCATCGGATCGCGTCCGCGGGGCTGAGGCACATCCACATGCCAGCCCGCTGGCGCGGGACTTCCTATTGGCATGTGCGTTGGGTATCACCGCCTATCTCGGCACTGCATTCGCTGCTTCCCCTGGGATTCTCAGCGGCGCTGGGCCGCGCGCCAACTTTACCTTCACGTGGGCGACGATCGAGACCAATACGAAAGTCTGGCTTGACCTGATTGTGCGTGATTGGCTTCAACTCCTGCCGCTGGTGGTCGCAGCAGCGTATTGTGCGGTCTCGACGCGGAGATTGGCCCATTCCTTGATGATGCTGGGATCACTGGTCTGGATGGGGGCCTGGTTTGCGCTCTACCTGCCCTACCGCTTCACGCCCGAGTATTACCTGCTTCCATTCTCACTCGGTGCGGCGGTGTTCACAGGCCTACTGGCCCTCCAGGTGGTGGATGCATCCCGGGCAGGTCCGGTGGCATCCTTCCTCGTGAAAGGCTGCGGCGCACTCGCGGCCGTCCTGATCCTTCTGACCATCCCTAACAACCTTACGAATGGCGGGATCCAACTGTCGGTCGACAAGGCCAATACGGCCATGCTGGAATTCGTCGCCGAGAACGCGCCCGCGGACGGGCTGGTGCTGGTCAATATCCGTGCAGACATCGAGTACCTCTGGAACGTGGCTCCGATGCTCCATTCGGTGTACAACCGTCCGGACCTTACCGTCGAGGCGTATCCCGATCCGGGCTCCGCTCTTGCCGTCGGGAGCCGGCCAACCATGGTGATATCACCGTTCATTGAGAATGTCCCGCTGCCGTCGGTGAGGCTAGGGATCCCTGAGGAGGTGTCGCGGGCGTGGGAGGCCGCCTTGCAGGAGGAACTGGGAGGCCGACTGAGTTTGCAGCGAGAGACCCGCTTCTGCCAGCATCTGCTTGTTGTCGATGCCCCGCGATTGATATGCCTTGCCGTCCCGCAGATCGGTTATTGCCAGCGACCCCACACGCCTTTTGACACGCGCAGGTTCGCAGCCGGCTGGCGCATATACTCTCTGAGCGCCCCCTCGGGCTGAGGGCATGCTCCGATCAGCTCACATCGGAGCGAGCACCTTCTCCGGCGTCGTCCACAGAACCCCATCCAGTTGAACCGCCGATGCACCCGCGCGCAGCAGTGCTGTAGCCTGCTCACCTCGGTAGACACCACCGGAGGCGAGGATCGGCACTTGCAGGCGTTCCTTGAGCGCAGCCACAGCCTGAAGGGCAAGGGGGAAGATCGCCGGGCCGAAGAGACGGCCGCGCACGGGCGCGTCGTCCCGGCCGGGAAGCGCGCCGCGCGGCGCGCCGATCGACACGGCATGAGCTCCGGCCCCGGCGGCAGCTTCGAATACGGCCGTCACCGTACCCAACGGCAGATGGGCGATGAGCGGCAGCTCACCGGCGCATGCCGTCACCAGCGCCGCGGCCTGAGCGGCATCGACCTCTCCCAGCCCGAGCTCGAGCGCGGAGACCTCCTCCACTGACTCGATCCATCGGACCATCTCCGATGCCTCGCCGGAAGTGCGCAGGAGAAGGTGCGCGATGACCGGGCAGGGCATGTCCGCCCAGTGGCGTCGATCCTGCCGGATCGCGGCGCGAAGCCCGCGATTCGGATGCCCTGTGTGCAGCAAGAACCCTCCGGGGAAGGTCAGCACGCGTGGCCCATGGGATGGCGATCGCGGCTGGAGGCTCAGCGGCGGCGTGATGTAGGCGCCGAGGGCGGTGAAATCGAGGGACTCTCGCGCCGCGCCGTCACAGCCCAGGAAGCCCGCGGCGTTGGTAAGCGGCGTGCGCATCACAAGGTCGCGCTTCCCGGCCGTGAGGGTCAGGGCAGGCACGGCGCTGCCCGAATCGCGCGCTGCATCGGGTTTCGGTGGTCCGTCGGGAGCGCCGGCATTCATCGCGTCAAGTCCTCAAGAGCGACGACCGGTCCGTCAATGCACGCACGCCGTGCAGTGCGCCCACCGCCGACGGCGCACGCGCCACAGATGCCCGTGCCGCAAGGAATCGGAAGGATGACCAGCGCCTCGGCCAGCCGGGGTCGGCTGGCGGCCTTCAGGATCGAGCCATCGGGACCGTTGGCATCCAGCCAATCGGGGGTCAGGGCAAGGCCGACGTAGTCGGCCCAATCCAGAACAGGCTCGACATCTGATGGGACTTCCACCTGCGGTGGAAGCGGCGGGAGCGGGGACTCCGCCCACATTGCCACGCTCACCCCACGACCGATTCCCATGTCCATCAGGGGCAGGAGGATATCCGGATCGACGCCGAGGGCAGCCAGCAGCCAGCGGCGACGAGCCGTCGAGGGGCGGAACCCGTGCCCGACAGGGCCAAGCAGATCGAGCAGCTCGCCGGGCTGCCACGACGCACCTTCGGGCTGCAGCGCCGTCAGGCCGTCCGCGTGGAGGGCGATGGGGAGGAGCGTGTGTCGGAGTGAATCGTCCCCGCTCGGACGGCAGGCCAGCATGACCTGGCCAGGGACAGGCATGGCGGCTGTGGGGAGCACCAGGCGCGCCGCCGCCATTCCGGAAGGGCTGAGCACCAGGGAGGCGACTCTCGCAAGCGTCCGCCGCATGAGGTGATGCTAGCACGCGGCGAAGGGCCGGGCAATGTGACGCTCCGCACGTGCTAAAGCCCAGCGGTTTCTTGGGGCACGCTCGGCCCAACGGCCCACGTTCCGCCCCAATGGGTGCGTCCCACCCAGAAAGCAACTTCTCTCTTATGCACGGTTCAGCTTTTACATGCGGGCCTTCCCCGCATAACGGCCAAACTGAAGTTGTTAAAGAGCCGCACTGGGTCTGCGCTGAGGCTATTCTCCTTCTGACGCTTGGTACGCCCAGCCGGATTGCAGGACAAGTCTACTCCCATCGGCAGGCCCGGACAACTCCAAGCCCCGCCTTGTCCCCTCAGTCTGAAGCCTGGGGGCTTGCGGCGGGCTTCACCCGGTCAGCCTGGTGTCGGAGGCGGCAGGGCCGCAATGGTAGAATCGCCGATGAACGCCTGACATCCTCATTCGACATCTCCGCAGGAGGCTTGAATGAACGTTGCCGTTGCGCTTCGCGTGCTGTCAACCGCCTCGTGGTTCCTGGCGCTGGCAGTCATTGTGCTGGCCATCGTCCGAGCGGGACGCAACCAGCCCTTCAAGGCCGCCGGCAGCCTGGTGGTCGGGGCGGTGGTCGTGGCGCTGCTGCTGACGGTGGTCAGCGCCGGGCTCGTGTTCATCCAGCCCGAAGAACGCGGCGTCGTGATCTCGGCCGTTGACCCGGACGGCTACCGTGACACGCCGCTCGAGCCGGGGCTGCACTGGATCATCCCTTTTGCTGAGAACGTCGTCATCTACCCGATCTCCCGCCAGACCTACACCATGTCCATCGCCTCCAGCGAAGGCTCCGTAGAGGGTGACGACTCCATCTTCGCCCGGACGGCCGACGGGCAGGAAGTGCTGGTGGACGCCTCGGTGATCTTCGCCATCGATCCCGTCAAGGTTGTTGACGTGCACATCCAGTGGCAGAATCGCTACACCGACGACCTCATCCGGCCGCTGGTGCGGGGCGTGATCCGTGACGCCGCCTCGCAGTACGGGATTGAGGAGATCGTCAGCTCCAAACGGATCGAGATGACCGAGGGTGTCCGAGCCGAAATCGAGACCAAGCTGGCGGAGAACGGCCTGATCCTGGTCGACTACGTCCTGCGCAACATCACCTTCTCCGAGGAGTATGCTGCGTCGGTCGAGCAGAAGCAGATCGCCGAGCAGCAGGCGCAGCAGGCCAAGTTCGTTGTCGAGCAGCGCAAGCAGGAGGCCGAGCAGGCCCGCCAGACGGCCCAGGGCCAGGCAGACGCTCGGGTCATCGCCGCCAAGGGTGACGCCGAGGCCCGGCTGATCAATGCTGAGGCGGAGGCCAAGGCGCTGGGGCTCATCGCGGCTGCCCTGCAAGACAACCCCGACCTGATCACCTACCAGTACGTGATGAAGTTGGCGCCGGGTATCCAGGTGATGCTTGTCCCGAGCGACAATCCCTACCTGCTCCCCCTGCCAACGCTGACCCCCGGCACGCAACCCTAGAGTTGCATTGATCCCGAAAACAGGCCTCCCGCCATTCCGGCGGGAGGCTTCTTCTTGAGTCAGAGTGGTGGGCAACCTAGCGGGTCAGGAACATGGCCACGAGGGCCAGAAGGCCGAGGGCGAGGACCATGGCGGCGGCCAGTGCGATGACGATGCTTGTTCGCGCCTGATCGCCTGCCTGCGGTCCGGGCTGCCCGATCGCGCCAGCGGTCGCGGCTGGTGATCGGATGCCCTCCTCGTCGGCCGCCAGCAGTTGCGCCGGCTCACGGACGTACAGCTCAGTGTAGCCGCAGGCACCACATGTCCATGCGTCGACCGGGAAGCTGCGCGGCAGCTTGAGCCAACCGCCAAGGGCGCGTGTGCCCCGGCGGAGTGAGAGCGACCCCGTCCCGGAATCGGATCGGTCCATGACATGGACCTGCTGGATGATGCGGGCCGAACCGCACTTCGGGCAGGTGGACTTGGATTTCATCGCATGGGTCTCCTGCAGGCGCGAGGATCCGCGCCCGACGTTTCCTACCAGATCCCCGGGATAAGACGATAGCGCACGGCCTTGCAGTAGTCAGCATAGCCTTCGAGGTCCCTGAGCAGCACCTTCTCCTCATTCACGATTCGGGCTATGAGAACCGCGGGCAGGATCGCCACAACGATCATCGCCCAGACGGAGCCGAGCGCCAGCGGTGAGAATCCGTACATCAGCAGGACGGTGAGGTACATTGGGTGGCGGACGAGCGAATACGGGCCGCTTGCGATCACGCGCTGCCGCTGCTCGACCTCAACGGTGCGCCCGGCGTATTCGTTCTCGCGCAGGA
>JAPLGR010000240.1 GCA_026390045.1 Chloroflexota bacterium
GGTGGCTGCGCGGACCATTGCCGAACGCGGTGTCCAGTTGATCGGCACCGCCCACGGCAACTCGCTCGAGAACCTGTTGCTCAACCCGACGCTGTCCGACCTGGTGGGTGGGATCGAGTCGGTGACACTGTCCGACGAGGAGGCTCGACGCCGGGGTACACAGAAGACGGTCCTTGAGCGGCGAGCGGCACCGACTTTTGACGTGCTGGTCGAGATCCAGGACCGCCGGGTGCTGGCCGTACACCACGACGTGGCCGTCGCGGTCGATGCCATGCTGCGCGGGCGGCCACAGCCGCCCGAGCTGCGCAGCCTGGATGAGGCAGGCGAGGTGCGCGTCGAGTTGGCCGCGCCGCCACCCGCGGCGGTCCCTGCGCGCACGGGCGAGGCGGGCTACCGCCGTCAGGCAGCCATGCCCAGCTTCAGCCCGACCCCGGACAGCGATCTCCCCTTCTCGCCAACTCCGCCTCACCTGCCCGGAACGCCTCTCGAGCCGGTTCACATCTATGCCTACGGCGTGGCGCGCAATCGCCTGCGCCAGGCGGCGCGCCGCCTGCGCGTGCCTGCCACGCTGGTCGATCAACCGTCCGAAGCCGGCGTGATCGTCACCTTGCGCGCCTACTATCGCCGTCACCAGAAACTCATTGCTGATGCCGAGGCGCGCCGCGTTCCGGTCTACGTGCTGCGCGCCAACACCGTCGGCCAGATGGAGACCTTCCTGACCGATCTGTTCAACCTGGATGCCACGCCGGTGCAGGACCCCGGCCTGGAGGGTGCTCTGCAGGAGACGCAGCAGGCGATCCGCAACGTGCTTAACGGCGCCCGTTCAACCGATCTGGCGCCCGCCTCGGCTTACATCCGCCGCCTGCAACACCAGCTCGCCCGTCAGGCCAATCTGGTCTCGCATTCCTACGGCAAGGAGCCGCACCGCCGCGTGCGGATCTTCCGCGAATGAGTCTGTTCATCAGCTTTGAGGGACCGGATGGCGGAGGCAAGTCCACTCAGGCACACCTGCTGGTTGACCACTTGAAGGGGCGTGGCTTGAATGTCCTGCTCACGCGCGAGCCTGGCGGAACGCCAATTGGCGATCAGATCCGCCGCACGTTGATGGATCTAGGCAACACCGGAATGGACCCGCGCACCGAGATCCTCCTGTTCTCGGCCTCCCGCGCGCAGATCGTCCATCAGGTCATCCGGCCACATCTTGAGTCCGGCGGAGTCGTTGTGTGCGACCGGTTCTACGACTCCACATTGGCCTACCAGGGCTACGGGCACGGCCTCGACCTTGATGCCCTGCGTACCATCACGAAGTTCGCCACCGGCGGACTCCGTCCGGACCTGACCCTACTGCTCGACCTGCCCGCCGAAGCCGGTCTGGAGCGCCGTAGGAGCGGGGGGCAATGGAACCGCCTCGACGCCTACGACCTTGCCTTCCATCAGCGCGTGCGCCAGGGTTACTTTGAGTTAGCCAAGACCGAACCGGAACGCTGGGTTAGGGTCGACGCAACGCAACCCGTTGACGAAGTCCAGGCAGCGGTTCGCCAGGCAGTCAACGCTCGACTTGCCTAGGCTCAGCCACACACTGGGACCAGTCTATTGAACTTCCCGTGCCGCGAGTTTCGCTGGCATTGCCGCGCATTGAAGCCGCGCTTGGCCGACGGGAGCCTTGGCACGCGAAAGGGCTAGGCGAGCAAATGCTGTAGGTTGGCACAGATGCCAGGGTGGGGGGTAGGGCGCAACGCAGGACAGGCAGGACGGCGATCAGTCCTCGAAGTCATCCATCCCGCCGCCGCCCAAGTCCGGGATGTCCTTCTCAACGTCCTCAGGGTTCTCGCCGGCCTCCAGCCGATCGACCACCTCATCGAACTCGGACGGCATGTCCTCGCCCATTTCGTTGCCCATGCGACGCATCATGCGGGCCATGGAGCGCGGGTCGTTCTCGTCGACGCCGCCCCACTCACCGGGGTCGGAGAGCGAGTCGAGCCGTGACTCCTCCGACCGAGCGAAGCGCACCCGCCCGATCCGGCGTTCCAGCCGGCTGCTACCGCAGTGGGGACAGGCGATGGGCACGCGGCCGTAGTCTTCGTACCGTTGGTAGATCAAGGCCCGCTTGCGGCAATCGAGGCAGCGATAGTCGTACGTCGGCATCTCCGTCTCCCAACCCTGGATTATACTGATGGCTCGCGAGGTACGGATCGTGACCCCTCCGATTGTCCAGCCTCCCCGATCGCCGCTCCTGATTGTGATCTCTGGCCCGTCCGGCGCGGGAAAAGACAGCGTGCTGCAGCGGATGAAGGAGCGTGGTCTCCCCTTCCACTTTGTGGTGACAGCCACCACGCGAGCCCGCCGCTCGGGTGAAGTCGAGGGCAAGGCTTACTTCTTCCTCACCCATGATCAGTTCGCTGAGATGATCGAGCACAACGAGCTGCTCGAGCACGCCATCGTCTATAACGACTACAAGGGCATCCCCAAGCGGCAGGTCCGGGAGGCGCTGGCCAGCGGCAAAGACGTGGTCATGCGGGTGGATGTGCAGGGGGCAGAGACCATCCGCAGCCTGTGTCCCGAGGCGCTGTTGATCTTTCTTTCCCCGGCCACGGAAGAGGAGCTGGTGGAGCGGCTCTCGCACCGCCAGACCGAAACGCCTGAGGGACTGCAGCTGCGCATCGCCACGGCGCGTCAGGAGCTCAAGCGGCTCGATCTCTTCGACTACCTCGTCGTGAATGCCAACCAAAAGCTCGACGTGGCGGTTGACACGATTGTGGCGATCATCGAAGCCGAACACCACCGCACCCGGCCGCGCCGGGTGACACTGTGACCTACACGACCCCGCCCACCTACACCGCCCCGTCACCCACGGGCCCGGCGGGCATTCCCAGTGCCCCAGCGCCTGCTGCTCCCTCGTTCCTGCAGCGCATTCGTCGATTCCCCGCGACCTTCGGGTTGATCGCGGTGACAGTCCTGGTCTTCATCGCTCAGTTGTTGTCGAAGGCGCTCGTTGGCAGCGATATCGTGCTGTACTACGGGGCAAAGATCAACGAGAGCCTCGCTGCAGGTGAGGCCTGGCGGCTTGTGACGCCGGTCTTTCTGCACGCAGGGCTGCTGCACATTGGCGTGAACATGTACTCGCTGTGGGCACTTGGCCCTGCGGTGGAGCGCTTCTTCGGGCGCGCACGGTTTCTGGTCGTCTACCTGCTGTCGGGGATCAGCGGCGTGCTGCTCAGCCTGGCTATGAGTCCCAATCCATCCGTAGGCGCCTCGGGGGCAATCTTCGGCCTGCTGGGAGCGCTGGCAGCCTTCCTGTATCTCCATCGGGCGACCTTCGGCCAACTGGGTGCGATGCAGCTGCGCCAGTTGGTGTTTGTGGCATTGATCAACCTAGGGATGGGCCTCACGCCGGGCATCGACAACTGGGGGCATGTCGGCGGTCTGGTGGCCGGCGTCGCCCTGGCGTGGTTCCTGGGACCACGTTTCTCGACAACCGTGCTACCCGATGGCCGGCCGCGCCTGGTGGACAGCCGAACGAAGCAGAAGATCTCGGTCAGGATGGGACTGGCCACCGTTGCCGCGATCATCTTGTCGATCCTGGCTATGATGAACGCCAAGGGGACCTAGAAGCCCGGCAGAAAAGTGAATCCCCAATCGCGCCCCGGTGTTGTCAGCTGTGGTAGTGACAGGAGGGCTTGATGCTGGGGAAGCGAGCGCCGCATCGCGGGATGTTTGCTGTAAGTGCCAGCTTCGAGCTGCCGCCTATGGGCAGCACCGCTGGTGAGGCGGATCATCTGTACCTCGACTTCGTTGGACGGGACTCGTTCTATGGCTTCCTGGCCACGGAGCGAGACAACCTGTTTCGGGACGAGGACTTCGGCCGGCTGTACTGTCCCGACAACGGGCGCAACAGTGTCCCGCCGAGCCTGCTGGCGACGGCCCTTCTGCTGCAGGCCCACGACCGGGTGTCGGACGAGGAAGCCAAGGCCCGGGCGGACTTTGACACGCGCTGGAAGGTGGCACTGGGGATCCAGATTGACCAGCGTCTCTTTGCCAAGAGCACGCTGCAGCTGTTTCGGGCTCAGCTCATCCTGCATGACCAGGTGCGGGCGGTCTTTCAACGCAGCCTGGAGTTTGCTCGAGACTCCGGGTACCTGCAGGGGAGGAAGATGAAGGTGGTGTTGGACACGACTCCCATCCTGGGCCGCGGGGCGGTGAAAGACACCTACAACCTGCTGGCGGACGGGATCAAGAAGCTGGTCTGGGCGCTGGCCAAGAAGGTGGCCAGCACCAAGCCGGAGGTGTGGGCACGGGAGCATGGGCTGGGACATTACTACGGCTCGAGCGTGAAGGGCGAAGCGGAGATCGACTGGAGCGACGAGAACGCCAGGGCGAAGTTCCTGAAGTCGATCGTGGCCGACGCCGA
>JAPLGR010000138.1 GCA_026390045.1 Chloroflexota bacterium
AAGCCCGCCTTTGGCGTCTACATAGAGTACATCGGGGCCGTGCGGGCGTACACCCCTCAGGCCGTTTCGGTCCTGAGCTTCCTGATCACCTGGGGTTCGATCATGCTGATTCAGTGGGTCGGGCGTGGCGCCCGCGGGCAAGTACAAATCGCCGGCGCACGCTAGGACAACGAGGCAAGAATGGCATTTCTGGATATCAACCACGCAAGCAAGATCTTCGCCGATACGGCGGCGGTGCACGACTTTGACCTGCACATCGAGAAGGGCGAGCTGGTGTCCTTCCTCGGGCCGAGCGGTTGTGGCAAGACGACCACGCTGCGCATGGTGGCCGGCTTCGAGGTGCCCACCGAGGGCACGATCGTGCTCGACGGGCATGACATCACCAACAAGGCGCCCAGCCAGCGCAACGTGGGCATGGTCTTCCAGGCCTACGCCCTGTTCCCCAATATGACCGTCGGGGACAACATCGGCTTTGGCCTGAAGATCGCCAAGAAGCCCAAGGAAATGATCGCTGAGCGGGTGAAGGAGATGCTTGGGCTAATCAAGATGCCGGAGTTGGGCACGCGCTACCCCTATCAGCTCTCCGGTGGCCAACAGCAGCGCGTTGCGCTCGCCCGGGCGCTGGCCATCGCCCCGCAGGTGCTGCTGCTCGACGAGCCCCTCTCGGCGCTGGACGCCAAGATCCGCGTCGAACTGCGCTATGAGATCCGGCGCATCCAGCAGGCGACCAAGATCACCACGATCTACGTGACCCACGATCAGGAAGAGGCGCTCACGCTCTCCGATCGGGTCGTGGTGATGAGCGCCGGAAAGATGGAGCAGGTGGGCACGCCGTTCGATATCTACAACTACCCCAAGACGCCGTTTGTGGCCTCCTTCGTCGGAACGCTCAACCAGCTGCGCTGCAAGGTGGTCGATGCCGGCGCAGGATTGTTGGCGTTGGGGAACCAGCAGTTCAAGACTGACGCGCCGATCAAGCCCGGCACTACCGATGCGCTGGTCATGCTGCGGCCGGAAGAGCTGCACATGGGCATGCGCGAGGGCGATAACAAGCTGACCGGCAAGGTCGAGTCGGTGGCGTTCCTCGGTTCGGTCGTTCGCATCCACCTCAAGCTGGGCGAGTCGGTCGTGACGCTCGACGCGCTCAACGAGCGCAAGCTGGTCTTGCCCAAGGTCGGCGAGGAGCTGACGGTATCCTTCCAGCCGCACGGCTGCTGGGTGATGGGCTAGGGATCGCACGCTCTCGTATGAGGCCTGCATCCCCGCCAGCCGGCGGGGATGCGCTTTGTGGGACGTGGGTTTTGAAACCGACCGGATGCTGGGGCGTTGTGACACCGTTGGAGATGAGACCATGAATGCACGATCGCTTACACGTCGGGGTTTCCTGTATGTCGCCGGCACGCTGTCGGCGGTCGCCACGACCGCCTGTCAGCGAGCACCGTCAGAACAGCGCGAGCGCGTGCTGCGGATCGCGCACCTGACGGACATCCATGTGGAGCAGCGCAGCGATGCACGCGCGGGGATGGCCAAGGCGCTGGCGCATGCCCAGGCCCAGGCCGACCCGCCGGCCTTCATCTTGAACAGCGGCGACTCGATCATGGACTCGCTGGAAACGCCGAAGGAGTACTCGCTGGCGTCCTGGGATGTATTCACTGAGATCCTGAAGAAGGAGTGCTC
>JAPLGR010000372.1 GCA_026390045.1 Chloroflexota bacterium
AGCCGCATCATCACCCAGGACGAGAAGAAGATCGTCGCCGATCATGAGGCCGGCCACGCTGTCGTCAGCCACGTGATCCCCGAAGCGGATCCGGTGCACAAGGTGACCATCGTCGCCCGCGGGATGATGGGCGGCTTCACCATGGCGCTGCCCGAGGAAGATCGCACACTCGTCGCGCGCAACAAGCTCAAGGCAGACATGGCCTTCATGTTGGGCGGACGCGCGGCGGAAGAGCTGGTCTTCAACGACATCACTTCCGGCGCGTCGAACGATCTCGAGCGCGTCACCAAGGTCGCCCGCAACATGGTCACACGGATGGGGATGAGCGAGGAATTGGGGCCGATGGTGTATGGCCAGAAGGAAGAGCTGATCTTCCTCGGCCGCGAGATCTCCGAGCAGCGAGACTACTCCGAGAGCATCGCTGAGCGAATCGATGCCGAGGTCCGGACCCTGGTCCAGCAGGCGTATGACCGTGCGCGATCCGTCCTGACCCAGTACCGGTCTCAGCTGGACGCCGTGGCGCAGAAGCTGATCGAGGTCGAGACGATCGACAGGGCCGAATTCGAGAAGGTCTTTGGTGAAGAACCGGTCGCGCCGAAGAACAGCGGCACGCCGGTCCCTTCCTCGGCCTGACGCCGCGTTCACAGCAACCAACACGCGAGCCCTCCATCAGGAGGGCTCGCTGCATTGCATCCAGGGGCACGACGCCGTGGCTACTTGGGCGCCGCCTCGCCTTGCTTCTCGCGATCCTGGCGGACCAGCTCGCGCCGCAGGATCTTGCCCACCGTCGTCTTGGGCAGTTCGGGCCGGAACTCCACGGCGGTCGGCACCTTGTACGCCGCCAGGCGCTCCTTGCACCACGCCCGCACCTCGTCGGCCGTCAGCTTCTCACCTGGCTTCAGCACCACCCAGGCCTTGACGGTCTCGCCGCGATAGGCATCGGGGATGCCGGCCACGCCGCATTCCAGGACTTTCGGGTGCTCGGTGATGACCTCTTCAACCTCGCGCGGCCACACCTGATACCCGCCGGGTTTGATCAGCTCCTTCTTGCGATCGACAATGTAGAAGTAGCCGTCCTCGTCCATGCGGGCGATGTCGCCGGTAAACAGCCAGCCATTGCGCAGCGTGTTGGCCGTCTCGGTCGGCATGTTGTGGTAGCCCTTCATCACGTTCGGGCTCTGGATCGCCAGCTCGCCCACCTCGCCAGGCTTTACATCGGTTACGCCGTCATCCAGAGACACAATCCGGCAGTTGACGTCGGGGAGCGGGAGCCCGATCGAACCGGTGCGAGGGTTCTTGGTGTAGAGGGGATTGCAGTGCGTGGCGGTCGGCGCCTCCGACAGCCCGTAGCCTTCCACCAGCTTGCCGCCGGTGATGGACTCAAACCGCTCCTTCGTGTCGCGCATCAGCGGCGCTGAGCCGGAGATGCAGGCCTTGATCGAGCGCAGGTCGTGCTTCCCGGCAATCACCTCCGGATGGTTGTTGATCGCGTTGTACATCGTGGGCACGCCGGGATAGATCGATGGATGGTGCTTGTCGATGTTGCCCAGCAAGTCCTTCATGTCGCGCGGATTGGGAATCATCACCATCGAGGCACCCGAGGCGATGGCGAAGATCATCCCGGCAAGCATCCCGTAGACGTGGAACAGCGGGATGGCCATCAAGATGGTTTCCTTCCCCTCCCGAATGTCCGGCATCCACGACTTGATCTGCATCCCGTTGACCACCAGGTTGTAGTGCGTTGAGACGGCGGCCTTGGAGATTCCAGTCGTGCCACCGCTGTACTGGAAGATGGCCAGATCCTCGTGGGTCAGGTTGAGCTTCGGCCGGTCCTCTGGCTTGTACTTGGCCAGCAGGTCCTGGAACCACACATCGCCCTGCGCCAGCGTCACCCGGTGCCCCTCCTTCTTCTCCTTGGCCACGGTGAACAGCGTCCGCAGGAGCGGCGGCAGGTACTCCTTGACGTTGGTGGCGATAATCCGCCGCACGGCCGTGCGCGGCTGCACCGCCTTGAGCTTGGC
>JAPLGR010000649.1 GCA_026390045.1 Chloroflexota bacterium
ACGGCTGGGAGACTCTGCGGCTTGACGCTCAGCACAATGACCGTGGCATCGGCGACCGCAGCGCGAAGGTCGGTGGTCGTGGAGATGCCGTAGTGTTTCGCCAGCTCGTCCAGCCGCTCAGGCCGCGGCCCGCCGGCCGTCAGGCTGCGCGGGCCGACGCCCGCCCGCATCAACAGGCCGTTCACCATGGCTTCGGCCATCACGCCCGGCCCGATGAATGCAAACCGCTCGACCTCAAACATTGTTCACCTCATGGCTTTCGTCTAAAGACTCCTGCCCGCTGCCAGCCAACCCTGCGCGACCTTCCATGCGCTGGTGACCCGGCCGAGCATCAGCGCGTCTGCCCAGCGCGTCCTGACCCTACCACTACCGTCGGGAGAAGTATTGCAGCGCCAGCCGCACCCGGTCGGCGACATCCGTCGGCGCCTGTGCCGGAATCGACTGCACCGCCGACTGCGCTTCGACCAGGCTGTAGCCCAGCGCCGTCAGCGCGCTGACCACATCATTGTCGGCCTCCAGCGCCATGCTTGCCACCGCCTCAGGTGCAGTCAGGCGATCCTTGAGATGGAAGATGATCTTCTCAGCCGTCTTGCGCCCGATGCCCGGGACTTTGGTGAGCGCCACAGGCTGATCGGCCGCCACGGCTGAGCGCAATCCGTCCGGCGGCAGGTGCGAGAGGATCGTGACCGCCAGGCGCGGCCCCACCCCATTCACCTGCAGGAGCAGGTCGAACACCTCGCGCTGCTCCTGCGTGCTGAACCCGTACAGGCTGAGCGACTCCTCGCGTACCACCAGGCGCGTGTGCAGGAACATCGCCTGACCGACGACCGGAGCCGGATTGAGCGCCGCCTGCGGCACGACGATGCGAACCCCGATCCCGCCGACTTCCAGAACCACCACCTGCACCCCGACGTGCTGCACGATCCCGCGCACCGAGGCGATCATCCTGATCCTCCTGCGCGCTGCTCAAGCCCGGCGCGTTGCAGATGGCACACGGCAACCGCCAATGCATCGGCGGCATCGTCGGGCCGCGGGACTTCCGACAGGCCAAACAGCAGGCGGATCATCTCCTGCATCTGTTGCTTCTTCGCACTTCCATAGGCGGTGACCGCCTGCTTGATCTCTCCCGGCGTGTACTCCCCCACCGGGATACCGTTCTGTGCCAGAGCAAGCAGCAGGACGCCGCGCGCTTCGCCGACTACCATGGCCGTCGTAACGTTGCGCTGGAAATACAGCCTCTCCACCGCCGCGGCGTCCGGCCGGTGGAGAGCGAGCAGATCCGTCATGCCTTGATGCAAGGAAGCCAAGCGCTCAGGCAGCGCTGTCCCAGCGGCGGTCCGCAGGACCCCGAAGGCAACCGCTTCCAGCCGCCCGGAGGAGGACGGCCGGATGAAGCCATAGCCTGTCGTGGCAATCCCGGGATCGATGCCGACGATCAGCATTCGGGCCCGGCTCCGCCAGGCCTCAGGCCTTCTCGAGAAGCGCGACCGCTTCGTCGGTCACCTGGAGTGTCGAGTATACGCGCTGGACGTCGTCCAACTCCTCCAGGCTCTCGATGACGCGCATCACCTGCAACACTTGATCCGGCGGCAGCTCGACCACGGAGGTCGGATTCATGCGCAGTTCAGCCTCGGTGGGCTTGTTGCCGATCTTGGTCAGCCGGTCACTGACCGATTTGAACGCCTCCACTGGCGCCGTGATCTCGATGCTGTCGTCGCCAACGGTCACATCATCCGCACCGGCCTCCACGGCAAGCTCGAAGATCTTGTCAGAGTCGACGCCCGCCGCCGGCAGGGCAAAGTACGCCACACGCTTGAACTGCCAGGCAACGGAGCCGGCCTCCGCCATATTGCCGCCAGCACGCGACAGCAGGTGGCGGATCTCAGCCACCGTGCGGTTGCGATTGTCGGTAATGACCTCAATCATCATCGCCACGCCGTGCAGAGCATAACCCTCATACATGACCTGCTCAAACGCCGCGGCATCCTTGTCGTCCCCTGTGCCGCGATGGATCGCCCGCTCGATGTTCTCCTTGGGCATATTGGCGGCACGGGCGCGGTCGACAGCCAGACGCAATCCGAAATTGGAGTCCAGGTCGCCCCCGCCTTCGCGGGCGGCGATGGCGATCTCTCTCGCCAGACGCGTGAATATATTGCCGCGCTTTGCATCGTTGGCGGCCTTCTTGCGCTTGATCGTCGACCACTTGGAGTGTCCGGACATGGCTCTACCTTTACGGGCGACGCCGGGGGTGGCGCGCCGGGAATCTGGCGCCGATAATTATATCATCCGCCTGGGCCGGCGTCAGTAGATCCACGGAATGAACCGGCAGGTGCGGCTCATGTAAGTGCGATATGCCTCACCGAAGCGCCGGAGGTTCTCCGCCTCCTCAATCCTGCCCGTGGCGGCCACCAGGCCTGCCAGCGCCAGCAGGATCAGTGCTCCCCAGCCGTCCGCATGCTTGAGCCACGCCCCTGCCCCCAACAGGAACAGCGAGAAGTAGAGCGGATGGCGAATCCAGCGGTACACGCCCCGCTCCACCAGTTGCTCCGTGGTCTCGATCCCGGCCTTGGGAGCGCCGAATCGGTGGAGCATGACGAACGCATCAATCGCCAGAGCTAGCGATGCGGTCAGCAGGACCCAGGACAGGATCTGCCGCCAGAAGAACGCATCAAGGAACCACGAGGGAGCCCCCA
Source organism: Chloroflexota bacterium (assembly GCA_026390045.1). Lineage (GTDB taxonomy): Bacteria > Chloroflexota > Anaerolineae > Anaerolineales > E44-bin32 > DYJB01. The sequence goes on from JAPLGR010000649.1 coordinate 2,694, forward strand.
GCACAACCAGCCCCAGCACCGCCTCAAAGACCAGGAAACGGGTCACACCTCGTGGCGACGGCGTCCTCAGCGTCGGCCATGCCAGAACCAGCAGCAACAGGCTGAGCCCGACGAAGAGCAGCGGCCAGATCATCCAGTCCCTCCGGGCCCATCGGGCAATCGACGACGCGTCACCCGGTGGTCAACAGCCGGCTGAGCGCCTTGAGCGCATCGACGCTCTGCCCGCGATAGTGGTTGTTGGCGTAGACGAGGGTCAGCGGGACCTGGGCGTCGAGTTCGTGCAGCTGCGGCACCCACTCCCGCAGCTCATCGTCCGAGTAGGTGTAGTCGTACCGCTCCCAGGCGTTCTCGTGTTCCCACCACTTGGCGGCGTTGCGTCCGTGGAAGCGGACGTACGCCAGCGGCCCAGTGGCGCGGGCAACCGGAGGCATCAATCCCTTGAGCCGGGGTTCGTCGACGCAGCAGAAGCCGAAGTCAAGCCGTCGGAGCAGATCGAGGGCATCCTCCGTCATCCAACTGACATTGCGGAACTCGATCACTACCGGCAGGTCCTCGAGGTAGTCGCGCAGCGTGGGCAGGTAGCCGGCATTCTCCGGTGTGTTGTGAAAGGATTGAGGGAACTGCGCCAGGACACATCCCAGTCGCCCGTTCTCCTGCAGTGGGAGCAGGCTCTCGCGGAAAGCGTCCACCTCCGGATCACTGCGCTCGTGCGTCAGGCTCCCATGCGCCTTGACCGAGAACAGGAAGCCTTCGGGACTGCGTTGGACCCATCCCGAGGCCATCTTGCGGTCCGCATGGCGGTAGTAGGTCACGTTCAGTTCCACGGTGTCGAACATCGACGCGTAGAAAGGCAGCCACCGCCAGCGCGGCAAATCCCTCGGGTAGACGGGGCCGACCCAGTCGTCGTACGAGAAGCCCGAGGTTCCCATGCGGATCATGGGATGAGCACCGCCGCGCCCTCAATCCGCCCTTGCTTGAGATCGAGCAGCGCCTGATTCGCATCGTCGAGCGCGTACCGCGCGATCGTCGGCCGCAGTCCCATCTGCGCTGCGAGCGCCAAGAACTCCTTCCCGTCGCGCCTCGTCGCGTTGGCCACGCTGCGCATGGTCCTCTCGCCATAGAGCATCGCGTAGGGCATCGACGGGATGTCGGTCATGTGGATGGCGTTGATTGCCAGCGTGCCGCCCGGACGAAGCAATCGCAGCGTCGCCGGGACCAAATCCCCAACCGGCGCGAACAGCACGGCGCGGTCGAGAGGTGCCGGGGGTGGCTGATCGATCGTGCCCGCCCAGGACGCGCCAAGATCCAGCGCCAACCGCCGATGCCGCTCGCCACGACTGAAGGCATACACGGTACAGCCCCAGCGACGGGCGACCTGCAGGGCCAGGTGTGCGCTGGCGCCAAACCCCACCAGTCCCACCGTTTCCCCGGGCGAGAGGTCAGCCTTGCGCAGCGATCGGTAGCCGATGATCCCGGCACACAGCAGGGGCGCGGCCTCTTCGTCGGAGACTCCGGGTGGAATCGCGTAGGTGTAGGCGGCTTCGGCCAGAACCGCTTCGGCATAGCCGCCGTCGACATGGAAACCCGTGAACCGCGCCCGAGGGCACAGATTCTCTTCGTCCCGTTGGCAGAAGTCACACGTGCCGCAGGCCGCGTGCAGCCACGCGACGCCGGCGCGATCGCCGACGGCCCAATCGGCCACGCCCTCGCCCACCGCATCCACCGTGCCGACGATCTGGTGGCCCGGGACGATCGGGTAGGCAGGCGGCGTAATCTCACCTTCGACCGTGTGCAGGTCGGTGTGGCACACGCCGCACGCGCGCACGCGCAATCGAAGCTGGCCGCGCCCTGGGGAAGGCAATCCACCCAACAGCAGCTGCAGCGGCCGGGTCACAACGGGAGCAGGCTTCGAGAGGGATAGCCGGCGCATTTCCTAGAGTCAACGGGGGCGACCATGGGCCGCCCCCGCTCCTGCTATTCCTTGCCGGCCGTCTTGCCGGCGATGAAGTCCTCGGTCATCTGCCGGGCGACGTCATCCTTGAACTGCTTGGGCGGTGTCTTCATGAAGTACGAAGCCGGGGCGACCAGCGGGCCGGAAAGCCCCCGATCGAGAGCCAGCTTGGCACAGCGCACCGCGTCAATAACCACGCCGGCTGAGTTCGGCGAGTCCCACACTTCAAGCTTGCACTCCAGGTTCAGGGGCACATCTCCAAACGTGGTCCCCTCCATACGGATGTAGCACCACTTGCGGTCGGTCAACCACGGCACGTAATCACTTGGGCCGACGTGGATGGATTCTGGCGGAAGCGGTATAGGCAGCTGGCTTTGAACGGATCCGGTTTTGGAAATCTTCTTGGATTC
>JAPLGR010000670.1 GCA_026390045.1 Chloroflexota bacterium
AACGCCAGCAGGCCAAGGGTGACGGCCAGCCAATCGACCGGCGTGGAAGTTGGCGCAGGCTCCTGCAGCGGAGCTGTTGACGCCTCCGGCTCGTGGATGGGCGCCGATACGGGGAGTGCCTGTGGCGCCAAGTCCGACAGCGTCGTCCGCGGTGCGAACGTCATCAGTACGCGCCCCAGCTGGTCGGCGGTCCGATAGCGGGCCGAAGGTTCCTTGGAGAGAACCTTGTAGACGATCTGCTCGAGCGAGGGTGGGATGGAGGGGTTCAGACTCCGGGGCGGGGCTGGAGTGGCAGTCTGGTGGAGGCGGGCAAGCTGGGTGGAGTCTCCTGCCTCGAATGGCAGGCGGCCAGTGAGGAGTTCATATAGGATGACACCCAGCGAGTACACGTCGCTCGCAGGCGAGGGCGGGCCGCCGGCGGCTTGCTCCGGAGCGAAGTACTGGGGGCTGCCCCACACGACGTCTGAGAACTCCTCCGGATGGACAGTGACCAGGGCCCGGGCGATGCCGAAGTCGGTGATCTTGGCCCGTCCGTCGGGCGTGACGAGGATGTTCTGGGGCTTGAGATCACAGTGGACCAGGCCGGCCCGGTGTGCGTAGCCTACGCCGGCGCAGACCTGGATCACCAGGCCCACGCTCTCTTCAATGGGCAAGGTTCCCCGACGACGTAGCAGTGTCTTCAGGTCGGTGCCCTGAACGTACTCCATGGCCATGAACGTGCGGCCTGCATCCTGGCCGAAGTCGTAGACCGTGACAATGTTCGGGTGGAGAAGGTTGGCGGCCGCCCGGGCTTCGTGCAGGAAGCGCGCCTGGAATGCCGCATCCGCAACCAAGTCATCGCGCAGGATCTTGATGGCAACCTCGCGCTGCAGATTCAGATCGCGCGCGTGGTAGACATTGGCCATCCCGCCCGCGCCAAGAGGGCCCAGGATCTGGTATCGTCCGCCGAGGAGTGTGTTGACAGGGAGCTCGCCCATGATTGGATGCGGATTGTAACCGGCGGCGTGTGCCCAGGCAAACGGCCAGCGCAGAGGCTGAGCTATAATGCCGTCCCCGAGGTGCACCGATGAAGAACGCGCACCTGATCTACAACCCGCTTGCTGGTCGTTTTCCCGCCGGACCGTTCCTCGACCGCGCCGTCAAGGTCCTGGAGGGCGAGGGGTGGTCCGTCCAGGTGGATCAGTGCCTACCCGGAAAGGAGTTGGCTGACCTGGCCCGCGATGCGGTGGCGGCCAAGGCCGATGCGGTGTTCGTTGCCGGGGGCGATGGATCTGTCGGGCCGGTTGCGGGCGCCCTGGCGGGCACGTCAACCGCGATGGGCGTGATTCCCACGGGCACGGCGAACGTGTTCGCCACGGAACTTGGGCTGCAGCGTATGGACTGGTCCCATTGGTTCGCGGCGGAGGAGGCCGCGGCCAGGCTGGCGCGCGGCCAGGTGCGGCTGGTCGACATCGGCGAGTGCAACGGCAAACCGTTCCTGCTGTGGGCTGGCGTGGGGCTCGACGGCAAGGTGGTCAACAGCATTGAGCCCCGCGAGCGGTGGGAGAAGACCTTCGGCGTCCTCAACTACGGGATCCTCGCTCTGTGGGAGTCCCTCGATTGGACGGGGATGGAGCTGCGCGTGAAGTCGGGGGAGCGCACGTGGGAGGGACGCTACCTGGCGGCGGTGGCGTCGAACATCCGCTCCTACGCCGGGGGCGTGATGGAGCTTGCGCCCTCGGCGATGGTTGATGACGGGCAGATCGATTTCCATCTGATCGGCGGCGGTTCGCTGATTGACGCGGTGGTTCGCGTCGTGCAGGTGCTGTTGGGCATGCACGTGGACGCGCCGGGGGTGGTCTCCTTCCAGGCGGCGGAGGCGACGTTCGAGTCCGCGTACCCATTGCCGGTTCAGATCGATGGCGAGCCGGCGCAGGTTGGGCCGTTCGTCAAGTTCACAACGCGCAGCCGGACGCTTCGGCTGTTGGTACCGGAGGGGACGCCGGCGCGGGTCTTCAGCCCGCCCAACACCGATGTCACGGGAGAGTCTGCTTGATGTCTGTGGTCCGCACCCTCGCCAAGAATCCGCTCAACTGGCTTCTGCTGATGATCCCGCTAGCGGCAGTCCTCCAGTCAAGTGCGGCCGCGCCGGCATGGACGCTTGCGGCTTCGGCGCTCGCCATGGTGCCTCTAGCCGGACTGATCGGTGAGTCAACGGAAGCGCTCGCCTATCACACCGGGCCCAGGGTGGGTGGATTGCTCAATGCCACTCTGGGGAATGCGGCTGAGCTGATCATCTGCGTGGTGGCCATCCGGGAGGGGTTGCTCGATCTGGTCAAGGCGTCGATCACCGGCTCGATCCTGGGCAACCTGCTGTTCGTCCTCGGGATGAGTATGCTACTCGGCGGGATTCGCCATCGAGAGCAGGCCTTCGATCGGCAGAGGGCCAGCGCCGACAGCATCTTGTTGATCCTAGCGGTGACGGCGCTCGCGATCCCCTCGCTCTTCAGCCAGGCGAGCACGGGGATCCACAATCCAACAGCGGTCGAGGCGCTCAGCCTGGGTGTCGCCGGGCTGATGCTGCTCCTGTATGTCCTGGGGCTGCTCTACAGCTTCCGGACTCAAAAGAGTCCGCTCAGCCGCCCGTCCGCCGATCCGGCAGTCCATGCGAAGGGGTGGGGGCTCAGCACGGCGTTCGTCATCCTCGTGCCCACGACCATCGGCGTGGTCTGGATGAGCGAGATCCTGGTGGGGCAGGTTGAGCCGGTGGTCGCCAGCCTTGGTGTGTCGGAGTTCTTCCTCGGCGTCATCCTCGTCCCGATTGTCGGCAATATCGCCGAACACCTTGTGGCTGTCTCGGTGGCGCTGAAGAACAAGATGAGCCTGAGCGTGGAGATTGCGATCGGATCGAGCTTGCAGGTGGCCCTGTTGGGGGTTCCATTCCTTGTCTTCGTCAGTCTGGCGATGGGCAATCCGCTTTCGCTGGTGTTCAACAGCTTCGAGTTGGTGGCCTTGATCGGGGGCGTGGTGATCACCGCGTTTGTCGCAAGCGACGGAGAGTCGAATTGGCTCGAGGGTGCCGAGCTCGTGGCCCTGTATCTGATGACCGCATTGGCATTCTTCTTCCTGCCGTGAAACACGACGCGTGGCTGCACCGTCCTGGATGTGCCTGGGCTGCCGCTGGCGCTGCCGCGGGCCTGCTCGTCCTCGCAGCCGTGCTTTCCATTACTGCAGTCGCCCGCCGTGGAGGGGGAGGCCAGGTGGCCGCGCCCGTTGTGACGCTGGTCCCCAGACCCTCGCCCACGGAGATGGTGCTGCCCTCGCCGACGGCGTCACCGACCGAGACGGCTCAACCGGCCTCCGTTCAGGAACCAGGAACTGGGCGAATCGATGTTGGTTTGATCGTGGAAGTATATGGGACTGAGGGGGATGGGTTGCGGCTGCGGACCAACCCCGGCACCGCGGGCGCGATCCAGCTCCTGGCCGACGAGTCCGAGGTCTTCGCCGTGCAGGACGGGCCCGTGGAGGCCGATGGCCGGACCTGGTTCTATCTGGTGAGCCCCTCGGACGCGTCCCGTGCTGGCTGGGCGGTCTCCGACTACCTGCGGCTGGCGCAGTAGGCAAGTTGCGCCCAGCGCGCAGCCGCGCTATCATCCCAAATCTGGGAATGGCGCATGAGCGAGCCGCTTGACGAAGTCCTGACGCTGGCCGAACGCCCTCTCGGAGTTCGGGGTCCAACTTCCACAACTGCTTTCGGCTGAGGCGCCGGATGTGTTCCGGAGAATCTGCAGCCAGGGATTGCGGGAGGATGCGCGCCGGGCCGCGCCTCCGCGGCTGGAGGCAGACGACGAGCGCCTGCTTCAGGAGATCTGCACCGAGGCCGGCACCAGAGTGAGCGGGATTGCGCGCCGGCTGAGCCTCCTACACCGCATGGAGAAGGTGGTCACTGACTGGCAGGATGGTCTGCTATTCGAAGCCTTCCAGGAGCGCGAGACGCCGGCTGCCCCCAAGAGGCCTGCGACACTCCACTAATCTGGGCCTGCGCGGACAGCGAATGCGGCTCCCCGAAAGGGGAGCCGCGCTTTGATTGCCGCGCAATGTCCAGGCGAGGCTAGAGGTAGTTCTTCAGGTTGTGCTCAACCGCGTAGGCTGCCGCCTCGGCGCGATTGCGCACGTTCAGCTTGGACAGGATCGAGCTCACGTAGTTGCGGACGGTGCCTTCACCCAGGAAGAGCATCTCAGCGATCTGGCGGTTGGTGCGGCCTTCGGACACCAGCTGCAGGACGTG
>JAPLGR010000611.1 GCA_026390045.1 Chloroflexota bacterium
CTCCCTCGCGCCGTACCAGCAGCGTCACGGCTGTCTCAGACGGCGTCGGCCAGCGGGCGATGAAGGGGAACAGGTGTTCCTGCGGGTCAATGCGCAGGATCAGTGTGCCGATCAGTCGGCTACCTTCCCGGCCATCGACGATCGGGATCAGAAGGTCCAGATACACCTGCCCCGAGGGCTCATCCTTGTGAAAGTCCAGGAAGGCGATCTCTCCGGACCCCATGGCCGCAGCCGCCTCCTGGATCATGTCGGACGCCAGGGCTTCTCCCGTCTCCGGCACCGACAGGCGCTCGACCCCGTGAGCATCGAGCAGGAACACTCGATCGTATTCGTAGGCCAAGGGGTACCGGCCCAGCCACTGCGTGAGCTGCTGGCTTGATACCTCATCCTGGGTTTCCCCCAGGAATCGTTCCACCAGGGCCGAGAGGGTGCTGTTCCCATACAGCACCTGCGCATCCCCGATCCGTTCTCTTCTCCAGTCCTCCAGCTCCGCCACTTTCAGTTGCCAGACCGCCAGGAGCTGACGTTCGACCTCGTTCCGGTAGTTGCCTTCATACGTCCGGTACGACAGGGTCCCGATAGTGATGATGCCCGTCGCCAGCAGGCCGAAGATCAGCAGGAGCAAGCCAACTGGGAGTTCCTCTTGCTCCGAGCGTGGAGTAACCTGCCGGGCGCGCAGATCAGCCAGGCACAACAGCGCAATGCCCAGTAGGAGGAATGACGCACTGGTGAGTGCGGCCGGCGGGAAGCTGGGGATGCCGTGCAGTTGCTCCACGCCGATCAGGTAGGCCAGGATCAGGAGTAGGCCGACGGCCATGAGCAGGCAGGCCAGCCACCAGGATGCCTGGGGCAGTCTGCGGTGGGAGACAGGCCAACGGAGCGATGCCAGGAAAGACAAACCCCCGGCGACGAACAGAATCGCCGTCAGGGGCGACATGTGGCCCAGGGGGTACTCGCCCGGGGTTATCAGAATGGGGATACCGAGGTGCTCAACCTGGAGGAAGATACCCATCGACGATGTGACGGCCAGGACCAGGCCGATCAGCGTCACCAGGACACCGACGGAAACCGGCCAGCGGAGGGTCGTGTCGGCCCGCGGCAGCCAGGCACGCAGGCACACCGCTGTCCCGAGCACCAGGAAGAGGAGCGCCGAGCTCGGGGGCATCGGAATCGTCTCAGACCACAGGCTGGGCCAGGCGGGGATATTCAGGATCCACCCAAGCAACGCGAAGACGCCCAGCCCTGCCACCAGCAGTCCACACGCCCGGGCGAGCCGTCTTGGCCATCGCCCCTCCACAGGATCCGCGATCATGGTCCGCCCCGATCCCATGACAGCGGCAGCCCCATCTTCCCGGGAGCTGGAGGCCGCGCGCTCCTCAGCCCGGAGATTCCCGGCTTGTCGTTGGAGCCCCCCGTTACATGCATGATTCTTTGGGGGTCATCTCCGACCTTCCACCGATTCCCCGCAAGTCTGTCCTTGCACCTCCAGGAGAGGTTGAGCGCCGGGGCGGGGACGCATGCAAGCCCGCCCTCAGAGGGGAGCAGTGCACTCCGGCTTACGGGGTGCCGAACTGCCGATGGGTGCAACTGACTCCCCCGTGGTTTCCGAGTGCGGCCTCCGGCAGGAAGTTCTCTAGAGGCAACGACCGTGAACCACGCGGAGCTTCCCTTGCGCGTGGAGTCCCATGATAGACAGCGCCGCCGTTCCGGCTTCGGGTGCTGTGGCGGGATGCGACTTATGAGGGGGTGCAGGGGAGCGGTGGCGAGCGATGCGTTCCGAGGGGGGATATCGTGGGCGGAGTTGCAGTCAGTCGCGGCTGGAGGATCGGCGCGCGAGCGCGGCCTGCGTGGTTCCGGTACGGAATGGATGGAAGGAGCGCCTGCCATCACAACACTCCCCTTGCTACGTTTGCGGGTTGCGGACGTCGTTGTCACCACCGGCTCAATAATGACCCAGCATCACCGGTTGAAAACTGACCCCCCTCCTGGAGCTTAGGATAGGCCTCCTGGGTCCCAAACAGCTCGGGGCTGAGGAGGCGGGAGGATGGTCAACGTGGAAGTCTGGGCCGAGGTGCGACGATTGCATCGGGTGGAGAGGCTGTCGATCAGGGCGATAGGCCGGAAGCTTGGGCTGGCCCGAAACACGGTAAGGGAGGTCCTGAGATCGGAGGGGCCTCCGGAGTACCGGAGGACAGCTGGTCCTTCGAAGTTGGATCCCTTCAAGGATCGGATCGTTGAGCTGCTGGCGAAGCATCCCGCCTGTCGGCTGTGCGGGTGCGCGAGATCTTGAGCGCCGAGGGCTTCACAGGAGGGAGCACGATCCTTCGCGACTACCTCCACGAGGTTCGTCCGCGGCCGATCCAAGCCTTCCGGCGCACGGGGTATCCGCCAGGCGAGATCGGCCAGGTGGATTGGGCCAGGATGCCCGATCCCATCCTGGATGCCTTCGGAAAGCTCAGGCCGGTGTACGCCTTTGTCATGGTCCTCGGCTACAGCCGGATGTTGACCGTTATCTTCTCCTTCCGCACACGACTGTTGGACTTCTTGAGATGCCACGCGCAGGCCTTGGAGTTCTTCGGTGGAGTGCCTCACACCGTGGTGTATGACAACTTGAAGTCGGTCGTC
>JAPLGR010000323.1 GCA_026390045.1 Chloroflexota bacterium
CGATCAGCTTCCAGGCGGCGTGCGAGACCGCCACCGTCGACAGGCCCGGCGGCGCGCCAAGGCACTTCTGCGAAGCGGAGGCACACAGCCCGATCCCCCAGTCGTCCATTCGAACGGGGATCCCGCCCAACGACGATACGGCATCGACCAGGAGCACACGGCCGTGCCTCGCCGCCAGCGGCCCGATCTCCTCGATCGGATTGACAATCGTCGTGGATGTCTCGAGGTGGACGACGGCCGCCAAGCGCGCTTGCGGGTGCGCTTCAAATGCCTTGCGGAAGTCCACCGGGTCCAGCGGCCGGCCCCAGGGGGCCTTGACCTGGATCACTTCTAGACCGTAGGCCTGCGCAATAGCTACCAGGCGCTCGCCGAACCACCCATTGACACCGATCACGACCTGTTCCCCGCTGGAGAGCGCGCTCCCCAAGCAAGCATCCAGCGCCGAGGAGCCAGAGCCGACCAGGATCATGACATCCCCGCCGGTGCCGTAGACCTGCCTGAGCATCCCAAGGGTCTCGTTGAAGAGGGCGGTCCACTCCGGCCCGTAGTGAGGATGGACAGGACCTCCCATGGCCAGCATGACATCGTCTGCAGGCTGGATCGGGCCAGGGATCATCAGCTTCAAGGGTGGTTTGTGCATGCTCCTCGCTTCCAGTCAGCCTGGCTCCTGCCCGCGGCTGCAGCACCTATATCCGATGACGCCCGCCCTACTCCCGGCCTTCCACGTCCAGAATGACACTGGCATGCAGCTCAGCGACCATGCTCTCGAGTTGCTTCATGAGCGCCTGGCCCTTCGGCTCGCCGGTCGCCATTGCCGGCCAGCGATCAAAGTCGGAGAGCCGGTCCATGCCGGTGAACAGCCAGGTCAACGCCGGTCAGATTGCCTGTCTCTGGGACGATGCAAGGGCAACCTGCTCGAGCGTATTGGGGAGGGAAAGGAAGCGCGTGCCTGTGGCCGCGCCATTGGCGTTGACTCCCGCCTCCGGCCAACTTGCTGCGAGCCGATCGAGGACTTGGGTGAGTTCACACATGGCCGACAAGAGGCGCTTGCGGACTATATCACGGAACACGCTCGTATCGCAATCCGGTGCGGCCGCGTGGTCCCTTCTTGGGTGTGTGCAGTTCTCGGCGCGCCGCGATCCAAAGATGGGCTAGAATAGGAATTCGAGCTCGGCAGGGATCGAGTCGAGATAGTGTCTCAAGCAGTGGTGTGAGCGCGGACTTGTGGAAAGGGGCATCGTGTCCTTCCCTGAGTGAAGCAGGGCCTCCAGGGAGGCGGGAAGCGGACCGTTCACGAGAGGCGCAGGACGCAACGAGTGACGTGCGCGGCACGAACACCAAGAGCGGAGGGAGGACTGAATGCCCGCAGCCTTGACCATTGATCCAGGCTTGTGCACGGCTTGCATGGCTTGCGAGCTGGCGTGCTCATTCTCCAAAGCGGGGGTCTTTTCGCCTTCGACGTCCCGAATCCGGATTGTGCGGGTGCACACCTCCGGCGTCAATGTTCCAGTTGCATGTGTCAACTGCGAAGGGGCGCCTTGCATCGAAGTCTGTCCGACCGAAGCGATAAGCCGCAGTGGGGATCTTGGAATCGTTCGGGTGGACGAGGCCCAATGTGATGGATGTGAGCTCTGCGTCGACGAGTGCCCGTATGGCGCGGTTCGCATTCCTTTTGAAGGAAGCACCGCCGCGATGTGCGACCTGTGCGACGGAGATCCCAGATGTGTCTCGGAGTGCATCTACGGTGCTCTTCGCTTTAACGGCCGGCCTGATACCACTCTGACGTCACTGGACGTGCGAGCACTGCCAGGAGTTGGAGAGGAGAGGCTCCGCGCTCTTGCCGTTGCTGTTGCCACCCGAGCCCGTGGGCAGGGAGGAAGAGAATGATCAGGAAACTCTCTTCTCAACGCGTCCTCAATGTCGATCTCTCGGATGGAAGAGTCTGGAGTGAGGAATTGCCCCTGGAGGACCTGGTGCTGTATCTGGGCGGGAGGGGACTGGCCGCCAAGATCCTGTATGAAAGGACCAGGCGGGGCGTCGACGCTCTGGGGCCCCAGAACCTGCTGATCGTAAGTTCGGGCACCCTGACTGGCACCAATGCCCCTTCTTCTGGCCGGACGTCGATCACAACCAAGAGCCCGGTGACGCGCCTCTACTTGAAGGTCAGTGTCGGCGGGCACATCGGAGCCGAACTGCGCTATGCGGGCTGGGACCACCTGGTGATCGCTGGTGCGGCGTCCACTCCCAAGTATCTTTGGATCCATGACGGCAAAGTCGAGATTCGAGATGCGTCGGGTCTCTCAGGGAAAGGGACACGAGAGGGTGACTCACTTCTCAAGGAAGAGCTTGCCGATGACGAGATCCAGACGGCCGTGATTGGGCCTGCTGGCGAGCGCAGGGTGATGTTCTCTTCCATCCTCTGCTCTCGATACAACTCCGCCTCTCGGGGAGGGATTGCGGCGGTCATGGGTTCGAAGAACCTGAAAGCGATTGCGATCCGGGGTCGCGGCAGCATTGCGGTTGAGGAGGGAAAGCCTTACTACGAACTGGCCTCCCAAATGCGGCACGCTCTCGCTGGAGACTCGGGGTCCGACAGCCTGTTCAACTGGGGTACTGCGGGGTCCATTCCGGGACTGAACGAGATGGGGATGCTGGCCGCGCGCAACTTCACGGCCACTTCCATCGAAGGCTCAGAGAAGCTGAGTGGTCAGTACTTGGTGGATGAAGGCTACTTGATCGGGCGGGAGTCGTGTTTCGCCTGCTCGACCGCCTGCCATCGATACGTCCGCACATTATCCGATCGGTGGGGGCGAGTCCAGGAGTCCGGTCCTGAGCTGGAGACAGTTCTTGCTCTTGGGAGCGAGTGCGGCATCACAGACACCGACTCCGTTCTGGTCGCCAATGAGATCTGCAACGATCTTGGCATGGATACGATCTCCGCCGGGCATGTGATCTCATGGGCGATGGAGTGCTATGAGCGGGGCCTGTTGGATCAAACCAAGACCGATGGGCTCGAACTCCGCTTCGGCAATGCGGAGGCCCAGCATGAGCTGCTCAGGAGGATCGCCGATCGCAAGGGCGCGTTTGCGGACCTTCTGGCAGAGGGAACGCGCCACGCCTCACAGGAGATAGGGGGCGAGAGCTGGAAGTGGGCGATCCAGGCCAAGGGCCTTGAGCAATCGGCGGTCGATACGCGGATGGCCAAGAGCTATGCTCTGGCTTTCGCCGTCAATCCTCGCGGGCCCGACCACTTGATGACGGAGACGTTCGCCGAATTCGGGCTGTCGAAAGAGGCCCGTGATGTGATCCGGAAGATCACCGGCGACGAGAAGTACGCCAACCCGAGGCTGCTTGAAAAGCGCGCCGAGATCGTGGATTGGCATGAGAAGGTCTATGCTGCCTCGGAGGCACTTGGTTTCTGCGTGTTCACTTCGACCGCCGCATTTGCAGTCAATCCCGCGAACATGGCGCAGTTGATGGCCCTGGGCCTCGGCGTGCCCATGGACGAGGACAAGCTGATGCTTGCCGGCAGCCGCATCGTGAACATTGAGCGCTGCTTCAATGTCCGAGAGGGCGCGACGATCAAGGACGACACACTGCCGTGGCGAATGATGAACGAGAAGGTCCCCTCAGGCCCGAACGAGGGCATGATCACGGACCGGCCGGTATTGGACAACCTGCTCGGGCAGTACTATGCCCTGCATGGCTGGGATCTCAAGACAGGTGCGCCCCTCTTGTCAACCCTCTCCGCCCTGGGACTCGTGCAAGTTTGCGGTGACGTCGCGGTCGACGGCTAGGAGAAGAAGGCAATGCCACAGGTTCGGGTTCTTCTCTTTGGGCTGGGAGATAAGGCGGCCGGCAAGAGGCAACTCGTCCAGGAGATTGGCCCCAGCGCGACGGTGGAGGAAGTCTGGCGCGGCCTGCAAGTCCCCGGGATGGAAAGTGGAACAAGGGATCCCGCGGATCGCCAGGCCTTGCTGGTCCTTGTGAACGGGGAGCCAATTGAGTACTTGGACGGGTGGAACACGCGACTCTCAGACAACGACCAGATCACATACCTGCACAAGACGGTAGGCGGGTAGCTGGTGGCGACCATCCGGAACGAGTTCGGTCGCGATTCCGGTCGTCTCTCCCTCGAAGTCGCAGGCACTTGGATAGTAGTCAAGTTCTGTGCAGAAGTCCCCGTGGAAACACGGGCAGAATCCTCGTAGCAAGAGTTCTCCTTACGGTTCCCTCCGCGGGCCAACCGTAGGGACAGCGATGTCGATCTGGTGGGCGCGGGGGGCTTCGACCCCGCAGCCGGCGCATATTGATCATTGTTGTTCGTCATTCGAGGTAGCGCAATGGGGCGATGGTCCCCGGGGCTCGAGCCGTCGGGTGGGCCCGCACCCGCATAGGCGGGCTACGGGCCGTGCCGGTGGTACAGCTTCGTCAACTTGTCGGTGATGCGGTCCCTGGTTGCCAGGTCCAGGCGCTTCCCGTTCCACAGGTTCCCCACCTCATCCTCTAGCCGATCCATCGTCCAGACAGGGACGGTGGGGTTCTCGGCCTCTGGATGGCCGTCCTCCGTGGCCCAGGCAATGGCAGGCGACACGAACAGCTTGATGCCATCAGCTGCGAGGAATCCCGACAGTAGGGCAGCATGACGCCTGGCCTGGCAACTTGGGCTCTTCGAGAGGCGCTTCCAGGCCGCACCTGCGCGGCGCTCCCACACGTCGCCGACATTGCGGTACCTGCCCACAAGGGCCTTCACCTCAACCGCCCACACACCCGGCGGTCCGACGAGGACCAGGTCCAGATCGCCCCGCCTCCCTGGCAAGCGTAGGTTGCGAAAGACCGCCCACCCATCGTCGAGCGCATGCACCACCCTCTCCGCCACGCGCTCCTCGCCTTTCTGGCCACGGCGATAGCGTTCAATCCGATCATCGAATCGCTTGAACAGCCATTGCGGGCCGAGGATCGCAAGCGCGACCAAGAGGGCCACGAAGGCCATGGCCAAGACGAGGCCAATCATGCCTTCCGGCGTCGACAGCGCGCCTCGTAGGACGGTCTCGGGGCTCGAGGCCGGCGCCTGTCGCAGGAGCAATGAGATGAGGTGGGCGATGGATAGAGCGAGTAGAGCGCCGCCGAACGCCCCCTCGAAAAACGACAGCCGAAGCTGCTCCCGCTCTGCATAGCTCCGTTCAGGGGTGATGATGCACGGGCCGCCCGAGTTGCGCGGGGGTTCCGCCAGCTCCTGATCCAGCCTGACCAGCAGCAATGCAATGGCCGCCTGGCGCACGCGATCATCCCAGGCGTTCTCGACCGCGTAGGCAAGGTCCTTGAGGGGCAGCTGCATCGTGTCCGACAGCGGGCCCATCGGCTGACCGCGCAGAGGCGCAAAGGGCCACAATGTGGAGCGGGCCTCCTCCAGCGTGATCCCGACTTGGGCCGGCTGCCGGCAAAGGGCGGCGAGATCTATTGGCCGCGTCTGCCCGCTTGTCTTTTCACTACCCTGGCCAGATTGCCACTCGAGGAGGACACGGGCAGCTTCCTTCAGCCGCGGGTTGTGGGCTCTTGTGGCAGCCCATTCCAACCGATACGCGTCGAGGTACCCATCGTCGAGCAGCTCCCCAAGCTGCTTCGGCC
>JAPLGR010000187.1 GCA_026390045.1 Chloroflexota bacterium
ATCTCGGCATGATCCGGCCCCTGCCCACTCCTGTCTTCCGGGAAGTCGCCGAGCAGGATTGGGCCGAAGCCTGGAAGGAACACTACCACCCAATTCGGATTGGGCGACGGCTGCTGATCCTCCCGGCCTGGCTCCCCTCTCCCGATGACAGCCGGCTTGCGATTGTCCTTGACCCGGGGATGGCCTTTGGCACCGGGACGCACCCCAGCACACAACTCTGCCTTGCCGCCCTGGAGGACTACGTACGAGCGGGCGATGCAGTCATCGACATGGGCTGCGGCTCCGGCATTCTGAGCATAGCCGCGGTGCGGCTGGGAGCGCGCCGCGTGCGCGCCCTGGACATCGATCCGCTCTCCGTTCGTATCACGCGCGAGAACGCAGAGCGAAACGGGGTTGCGGCGCAGATCGCCGCCAGCGCCGGCTCGCTCGATGATCTGCTGAAGTCCTCCGATCCACTTCCCGATCTGCTGGTCGCCAACATCCTTGCCCCGGTGCTGGACGAGATGGCACGGCAGGGCATGAGCCGCGCCGTACGTCTTGGCGGGATTGTCATCCTGGCCGGCGTGCTGGCCGAGCAAGCCGCGCCACTCGAAGCCACATGCCTCGAGCATGGGTTTGACCGGATCGAAGTGCGACAGGCAGGCGAATGGCGCGCGCTGGTCCTGAAAAGCAAACCACCCTATCGTTCATAGGGTGGTTGCGGAACGTCGGGCTGGCCCGGACTACGCGGCGGGTGCTTCTTCGGGTTCGGTGCCGTGCTTCTTGAAGCGGTAGGTGATGCGCCCGCGGGTGAGGTCGTAGGGCGAGAGCTCCACGCGCACCCGGTCGCCGAGCAGGATGCGGATGTAGTACTTGCGCATCTTCCCGGAGAGGTACGCCAAGACCGTGATGCCGTTCTCGAGCTTCACGCGGAACTGCGTCGACGGCAGCGCCTCGACGATTATGCCCTCCACCTCAACCTTGTCCTCTTGTTTCGTCATCCAACCCTCCGCGAGTGCGCCCCGCGACTGCATTCCATCAGCCGGCTAACTCTCGATGCGCGGCGCCAACTTGCGCGCGCGGCGCTTGATACGCCGGATCGCCTTCTTCCGCTCAATCCGCCGGAGTTCACTCTTCGAAACGAACCAGCGCTTGCGCCGGTAGGTGCTCAGGATGCCGCTCTTGGCCACCTTCTTGCGAAAGCGCCGGAGCAGCTGGTCCTGCGACTCATTGGGACGTAGGACAACTGTCGCCATGCTGGATCACCTCCCCTCCGGTTCCGTTTCCCCCTGGCCTCACTCGGCAACGCTCACCGTCGCCGGCAAGAGCTCCAACTCAAGCCGCTCGCGCTCGGGATCGAGGGACAGGACGCGCACCTCGACCTCCGAACCGCTGGCGGGCGCCTGTCCGTTCTCGGACGGGCGGATCACGCCTTCAACCCCGTCGCTGAAGGCGACGTAGGTTCCGCTCCCCGTCTGCCGGGTCACCCGTCCCTTGCACACCGCGCCCGGAGCGTAGTGCTCGGCCGCCTGCTGCCACGGATTCGGCTGCAGGCGCTTCAGGCTCAGCCCGATGCGGTTGGACTGGCGATCCAGACGGATGATCACCGCCTCGACCTCCTGCCCGACCTGTACAATCTGGCCGGGGTCTTCGACCCGCTGCCAGGCAAGCTCCGAGATGTGGATCAGCCCGTCCGCGCCGCCGATGTCCACAAAGACACCGAACTCCCGCAGGCTGGTGACGACCCCTTTGCGGACTTCCCCCTCCTTGAGCTCGGAGATCACCCGACCCTTCTGATCCTGGCGCCACTGCCGTATCGCCTTGCGTTCAGACAGGACCAGGCGCTGGCGCTGCGGGTCGACTTCGATCACCTTGAAGGGCATCCGCCGGCCCACCATCTGCTTGAGGTGGACGACGCGTGTCTCCTCGTCCAAGCCACGCGGCAGGTCAGTCAAGTGCGATGCCGGCACAAAGCCGCGCAGCCGGCCAAAGGTCACGATCAGGCCGCCGCGATTGAATCCGCTCGGCACAGCCTCGACAATGGAATCCGACTCCATCAGGCGCTGCGCTTCGAGCCAGTCACCGCTCTCGCGCGCCTGCGCCAGCGAGACCACCAGGTTGCCCTCTTCGTCCAGGGGGTGGACGACCATCACGGCGACCTTATCCCCGACGCTCGGGCTAGAACCTCCCGGGGGAACCCTGTCCAGATCGACACGGGGGATGACGCCGTCCCGCTTGAGCCCCAGGTCGACGATCGCGCCCTGGGCGTCGATCGACAGGATCACCCCGCGCAGAAGATCCCCCCGCCGGGGCATGGCGACCGATTCAGCTTGGGCGAGCAAGGCTTCGAAACTGTCGGGTGGCTCCGCCATCCGGCCTCCCCGGAAACAAAATGCCTGATCAGCACGATCACAAGCCGATCAGGCCTTGCTCAGCGGATCGACGCCATCTTGAGCGTGGCTACCTTCTGCCCAGGCGCCCTCCTCTACCGGTCAACACGGCCTGCATGCGACTTCAGGAAGATTATACGCACCGCCCCCACGATTGTCAATTCAGGGGCCGCAGGCAATCTCAGCCCTCTTCAGGGCATTCGAGAAGGACTTTGTCGACTCCCCGGTTCACTTCCCAGGGGTAGATGATGTAGGCGTCGGTTGTGGCAGCGAAGTAGTCCGGTCTGGCCTGTGAGAACAGGCTGCGATGGGGGTTGAAGTGCAGGACACAGGTGGACGGGAACCCCCCGGCGGCCGACACCCTGTTCTTCACTGCCGTGATCGTCCGCCCGGAACCCCAGACGTCGTCGACCACCAGCACCCTTCGCCCGGCCAGCCGGGTGTCGTCGGGAAATTGGATAAATTGGGGCCACGCAAGCAGCTTTGCCACCTCGAGCTGGGATTCGAACGGGAAGTCGACGCTGGCCGTCATCACGTTCTCGATGTTGAGCGCATCACACAACATGCCCCCCGGAACGATGCCGCCCCGCGTGACGATAACCATGCTGTCGAACTCGGTCGTGAACTGCGGGGTCAGA
Source organism: Chloroflexota bacterium (assembly GCA_026390045.1). Taxonomy (GTDB): domain Bacteria; phylum Chloroflexota; class Anaerolineae; order Anaerolineales; family E44-bin32; genus DYJB01. Next base: position 3,008 of record JAPLGR010000187.1, read on the forward strand.
TGGTCAACCAGCCGCTCGACCTCTTGCCAAGTGACCAGTTCCTTGCGCTTGCCCATCCCAAACACCCCCTGCTGCCGTCTGGCTTGATGGTAGCATCGCCGAACCGAGAGCACAAACAGCGCTGCGGCACGGCCAGCGCGTCGCTGACCTTACGTGTCTTGAGCCTCATGCATGAGGCGGTGGCGCCGCGCTTCGTCTCGAGGATCCCCCACCACGGCTTGACGCGAGATCGGGGCACCTTCAGACTGAGGGGGGATGCTGCCCACTTGCGAGGGGCTCAACGAGGATGGCCAGCGGCCTGCGCAGGACGCGTGTGAGAAGGACGGTCGCGGAGCCACTGCCCGTCAGGCGCAGCCGCCTGCCGAGCGCCTCGGTGTCGACGGCCGAGCCGCGTTTCTTCAGCGTCACCTGCCCCACCCCACGCCTTCGCAGTTCGCCCCGCAGGGCCTTCTCACTGAACGGCATGACATCAAGCACGCGGTACGCTGTCGCGAACGGAGTGTCGCGCAGGCTCGCGGAGGTGAGCAGTGCAAGTCCTGGGTCAATCTGCAGTGCTCCGCTCAGCTCAGCAAGCCGACGGACCAGGCCAGCGCGCATCACGGCCGGGTCGGGCTCATACAGGTACTCCAGGATGGGTGAAGCGGATTGCCCGTCTGCCTCAGGGCCAGTGAGCGTGTGCCGACTGGGCAGCAGAGTCCCACGGGAGGCGGCCGTGCGCAGTTCCCCGAACCACAGGACGCACTCCTTCAGGTCTCCGCCATCTGATATGAACTCGACCTCGGCACCGAGCGAGTCAATCTCGATGCGATCGATCGCCGGTGAGACCTTGATTCCCACCCCGGCAGCGCGGTCCGCCAGCCCGACCAGCACGGCCAGAGGCGGTTCGTATCTGGCAGGATCATGGATGCGTCGCCCTTGCCGTCGTCTGGCTGGATCGGCGAAGGCCACAGCCGTCGATGGCATGTGCCAC
>JAPLGR010000721.1 GCA_026390045.1 Chloroflexota bacterium
GAGGAAATACAGAATGGCCAATTCCGCCAACGAAACAGTCACCAAGTTCGTCGACACCACCGCCAACCCCGCCCCTCTGGGACTGCTTGGGTTCGGCATGACCACAGTCCTGCTCAACATCCACAACGCCGGCTTCTACAAGCTCAACGCCATGATCCTGGCGATGGGCATCTTCTATGGCGGCGTCGCCCAGATCATCGCCGGCGTCATGGAGTGGAAGAAGAACAACACTTTCGGTACCACGGCGTTCACCTCTTACGGTCTGTTCTGGCTCACCCTCGTGGGCCTGCTTCTCATGCCCCTCATCCAGGTGGGCGGCAAACCCCTGGCGGAGGCACCATCAGAAGTGGCCATGGCCTGGTATTTCGTGGCCTGGGGCGTCTTCACCGGCGTCATGTTCATCGCCACGCTCAAGCTGAACCGGGCGCTGCAGACGGTCTTCTTCACCCTGACCGTGCTCTTCGCGCTGCTGGCCATCCGTGATTTCGGCGGTGGCGCCACCTGGGGTAAGATAGCCGGCTGGGAAGGCATCTTCTGCGGGCTCTCCGCAATCTACGCCGGTTTGGCGCAGGTCCTTAACGAGTACTACAAACGGGTCGTCCTGCCGCTGGGCCCCGTCAAGTAGGTCATCCCCCTCGAGCGTCTTCTCGGGGCGGCCGACGCACGCCGGCCGCCCCCGCCTTTTCGAACCGAACAACTGGCTATTTGCGCCCAGGTCGCCCCTGCTCACGCCCCCCGATGTCGCCTTTGCCCTGCCGCCCCGGCGTCTGAAGTGGTAATCTCCCCTTTGATGCGGCAGAGGAAAGACACTGCAGTCGACGGACTCTCGCGAGACGTCGGCGCCATCACTTGAAGCACGGTTTCCGGGCTTCTCCCCATCATCGGTCCCCTTCGGATCGTTGCCTGCGGTGAGAGGCCGGTCGCCTGCCCTGGACCGGAGCGAACGGAGGCGATAGAGGCAGCATGGCCACGCTAGGCATAGACATCGGGTGTATCAGCGTCAAGATGGCGGTCGTGGGCGCGCCGGCAGACGCGGAGTTGCTGAACAGCCTGGCCTGTTCCTCCCCTCTCTTCCTGTCGCCCGACAAAGGGATCGGCATAGCGCCGGCTTCCACCGCTCCCCCCGTTCTTGCCACGGCCTACCGCCGCATCAAGGGCAGCCCCGCTGCGGCCGCCCACGAGATGCTGACTCAACTGCAGGAGATCCTGCCCGCCGAGTTCCTCACCGGCATCCGTGTCACCGGCACGGGTTCGCGCAACCTCAGCCGGCAGATGGGCGTGCCGTACGAGAACGAGTTCAAAGCCATCGCCCGCGGGATGGGGGCTCTCTACCCCGACATCACCACCGTGTTCGAGATGGGTGGCGAGACCTCCAAGTTCATCCTGCTGGAAACCGACCGGGAGACCGGCCGGGTGGGCATCGCGGACTACCAGACCAATGGCGACTGCGCCGCCGGCACCGGTTCGTTCATGGACCAGCAGGCCAACCGGCTGCTCTACGACATCGAGGATGTGGGCGACATCGTGTGCGGCGCCGGCAAAGCGGCCACCATCGCCGGGCGGTGCTCC
>JAPLGR010000685.1 GCA_026390045.1 Chloroflexota bacterium
GGCGATCACGATCTCGGCGCCCTCATTGACGGCCACCGGCTGCATGAGCGCCAACAGGGGATTCACTTCACCCTGAAGGAGCGCTTCAGGCATCCCGGAGGTGAAGGTCACCAGGCGAAGTACCTTGAGCTGAGATCGCTCGCGGCGAACCACGCCGTCGGCGGCAACCCGGCTGGCCTCGTACATCTGGTTGATGAACCGCTCGCGGGCGGAGGAGGTCACCAGGCGCGTCACGACGTACGTGCCGAGCATCGCGGTGATCAGCGTGAGCAGGACGTACGGGATGATCAGCTGGCCGCGCAGGTTCCGCAGCCGATGGAAAAGCAGCCTCAGCCTCCCACCCAGATTGGCGCGAGGCGCTTCAGCGATCCCTTCCGGTGCCTTCTGGCCTTGCTCCGTCACCGGTCCACTCCACTCGCCTTGCGGCGCGCCGAGCCGCAGCCTGGCCTTTCCACGGCTGCTTTGGCACGCCTCTTGCCCGGGTCGCATCCGGCGGCCCATCGATCGGTCATTCCTTGCACCCCACGGCCAGGGCGCCTAGACTGCGTTCTTCCTCCCCTTGTCCAGATACAAGGATTGGTCCACGGCGGAGACGAACTCCTCCACGGTGGCGAACTCGGGTTTCCACTCTGCCACGCCGGCGCTCGAAGACAGATGAACGCCGTCGAAGCTTCCCTTCTCAATCTCGTTGCCTATGCGCAAGGCAATCGCCTTCGCTTCCTCGCATTCGACCTCGGGCAGTACGATCATGAACTCGTCACCACCGTACCGGGTCGGCAAGTCCGTCCGGCGCACCTGGGAGCGGATCGCATGCGCCACGCGGCGCAGCGCCTCGTCCCCCACCGGGTGCCCGAAGCTGTCGTTGATCTCCTTCATGTCATCCAGGTCCAGCATGATCAGCGACAGCGGGCGCGCGTACCTGCGGGCACGCTCAACCTCCATCTCCAGCGACTCGTTCAGCTTGTGGCGGTTGAACAGCCCTGTCAGCGGGTCCGTCACCGCCATCTGCTGGATCTGGGCGAATAGGCGGGCGTTCTCCTCGATCAGGTGCCGGTGCTCGAGAGCCCGGGTCAGGGCCAGCTCAAACGCCGCCATGGACTCGAACGGCTTGGTCATGTAGTCGTAGACGCCTGCGCGCAGCGCCTCGACAGCGGTCTCGACCGAGGCGCTGGCCGTCAGGATGATCGCCTGTACATTCGGGTCAAGCCTCTGGGCATGCTCCACAACCTCGAGGCCCGTGGCGCCCGGCATGTACAGATCGACGACAAGCGCGTCATAGGCCTGCCCCTCGAGCAGCGCGCGGGCTTCCGGACCATCGCCGGCCTCAACGACCTCAAGGCCCATCCGCCGCGCCCTGCGAACGAGCACGCTGCGGAAATCCGCGTCGTCGTCGGCGATCAGAATCCGGCCCCCCGATTGCGGGGCATTCCGTTCAACCACCGTCCACTCCCTCAGAGACAGGACTGTCATCCCAAGAATCTCCGCTCAGACTGCTCATCGCTCCCTGGTCACAGTCTAGCGGAAAAGGGTCTGGAATCACCTTTCAGGCTGCCTACACCTGATCCGCCCTGGCAGCCGCCAGCAATCATACACGAAACGCAGGATGCCGTCCCGGGAGGATGGCAGTAGTTCCGGGGTACCCCTCAGGCTGGCTGCCGCCTTGCAGCGACCTTGCACGCTCTATGGAGCCGCCGAACCAGGCGCCCTGCGCGACGCCAACCCGCGCACGACACACGGCGTGGATCGCCCAGCCTGACCGGAGAAGGGTCGAGGTGTCCATGGCGGTGCTGGAAAGGAAGCCGCGCCCTTTCGGGCGCGGCTCTCCCTCAGCCAGCGCGAGCTCCTCGGTCAGTCGAAGTCTTCAGTGTTGGCTACCGTTGGGGTGATCGTTGGCGTGTCCGTGCCCTCGGGCGTCAGCGTGATCGTCGGCGTGAAGGTGATCGTCGGCGGGATCGGCGTCCGCGTGGCGGTCGCCGTCGGCGCCGTGCGAGACAGCGTGGTGGAGACGGTGCACGAGCCGTTGAAGGTCAGCGTGACGGTGAAGGTGCCGTTCAGGCCTTGGCCGGCGGGAATGCCACCGAAAGTCGCGTACCACTGGTAGTTCGAGCCGCTGGGCAGCGGGCGCGTCCCCATCGCCGGGTTGGAGGTCGTCGGCGGATCGTAGTCGTTGCCACTGTAGTATTGCGACCCGTTCCAGCGGAATTGGTCGACAAACTGCGCCGGATGGTAGGCATCCGTCCAGGCCAGCGTCGAGCCAGTCAGGTAGAACGTCTGCGGGTCGGCGTTGCTGACGTTTACGTTGATGCGGACGGGGACCGTTCCATAGAACGCCGCGCTCGTGATGGTGATGTTCGAGCAGGAGGGCGTCGCCGTCGGCGTCGGCGTGTCCGTCGGCGTCGGCGTGATCGTCGGCGTGCTGGTGATCGTCGGCGTGCTGGTGATGGTCGCCGTTTCGGTGATCGTCGGCGTGAGTGTGTTTGTAGGCGTGATGGTGGCTGTCGGCGCTGTGCGAGACAGCGTGGTGGAGACGGTGCACGAGCCGTCGAAGGTCAGCGTGACGGTGAAGGTGCCGTTCAGGCCTTGGCCGGCGGGAATGCCACCGAAGAGCACGTACCACTGGTAGGTCAAGCCGCTGGGCAGCGGGCGCGTCCCCATCGCCGGGTTGGAGGTCGTCGGCGGGGTTAAGTCGTTGCCGGAGTAGTAGCGCCCGGTGTTCCAGCGGAACTCGTCAACGTACTGCGCCGGATGGTAGGCATCCGTCCAGGCCAGCGTTGAGCCGGTCAGGAAGACGGTCTGCGGGTTGGTGTTGCTGACGTCGACGTTGATGCGGTTGTCCCCCGAGAACGCCGAGCCCGTGATGGCAATGTTCGAGCAGGAGGGCGTCGGCGTCGGCGTCGCCACCGTTGCCGTTGGCGTCGACAGATCGGCAGTCGCCGTGATCGTGCACACGCCGTCGAAGGTCAGCACGACGGTATGGTCCCCCACGAGGCTCCCACCCGTGCCCGTGAACGAAGCGCGCCACAGCTCCGTGCCGTAAGCCGCGAACGGAATCGGGACCGGTGGGTCGGCAGAGCTGGGCGAGGTCGGCATCGCCGGGCCGTCTCGGTACAGGCTGCCGGCAAACTCGGCGCCGTAGAAGTTCTCACCCGGGTAGAACTCGTACCAGTCCAGCCAGGCCCCCGTCAGCGCCACATCGGTCGTGTTTCCGTTGTGCACGACGACGTCAAAGTAGTCGCCATTCAGCACGGCGCTTTGGACGGTGATCAGCGAGCAGTCCGGCGTCGGAGTCGGAGTGAGGGTCGCCGTCGGCGTGGTGGTGATCGTGGCCGTGTGGGTCACGGTGGCGGTGAAGGTCGGGAGGGAGACGGTCGCTGGCAGGCCGACAACGCGCGCCACGCGGAACTGCTCCACAATGCCTTCGCGCTTGGCCGAGAGATGCAGCTTGGGCCAGGTCGAGCTGAGGATCGGCGCGATCAGCGGATGGTCGAAGTCAACCGTCACGATCACCCGGTCTCCGGGGCCGCCTCCGTCCTCCACAGGCTGGCAGTCGGCGGAGGTGCTGGTGTTCGAGTCCGAAGGGAAGTAGACCAGGCCCGGCTTGGTGGAGCACACCGTGATCTTGAAGAAGCCGGGGGCACCGGGCGCGGCCGAAGGATTCTTGAGCAGGCCAACGGCGCCCGAGTTGGCGGCGTCGCGGATCGACGGCAGGCGGGCCCCATCGCGCTTGGCCTGCGTGTTGCACGGCCCGCCGTACAGCGAGGTGCAGTAGTCCCCGTCGTACTCGCCGGTGACGGCATAGCGCACGCCAAAGCGCGCGCCATTCTCAACCGTGATCCAGGCGTGCAGCACGCGCGCTATCTCAATGAGCACGAAGACGGTGAAGAGGACAATCGGAAGGACCAGCGCGAATTCCGCCAGACCCTGCCCACGGCTCTTAGCGCACTGCACTTGATGCACGGTCATCGATGACCACTCCTGGAGCCGGCCTTATCAGACCCGACCCAATAAGCCACGCTCAGTCTACCGGCACCGTGCCTGATTGCTACTTACAGATCTGTTACAGGGGAGGTGAGGGCAGGTGAGGGCCGGCTAGTACCGAAGTCCTGTGCAAGAAGTGTGCGCGAAGAGGGAGACGGACGGCCGAGAAGCACTCCGGTGGCGCCCGCACGACGCAGGCGTTCCATCTCAGCCAATGCAGAGGGGAAGAGCGGCGATCAACCCAGAACGGAATGCCAGCGCCGTCAGGGTTCGAGACGATAACCATACCCGCGGACCGTCAGCAGGCGGGTCGGCTTCTCCGGATCGGATTCGATCTTTTGCCGCAGGAACCAGATGTAGCGGCGCAGCGCGCTGCCGGCTTCCTGACGGTAGGCGCCCCATGCCTCCTCGACCAGCTGCGCCTGGGAGAGCGCCTGGCCGGGCTTGGCCGCCAGCGCGGCCAGCAACCGGAACTCAGTGGGAGTCAGGTCGAGAGGGCGCCCCTCCAGCGTGGCCTCGCGCCGCCCGAGATCGACGCGGAGCGAACCGACCTCCAGCACCGAGCCCTGTTCGGCGCGCTGTCCTGAGGTTCGCGAGAGCACAGCCCGGACTCGCGCCCGCAGCTCGGCCAGGCTGAAAGGCTTGGTTATGTAGTCATCCACACCGAGGCGGAAGCCGCGCAGTTTGTCGGCCTCGCTGGTCTTGGCGGTCAGCAGGATGACGGGGGTCTCCGAGAGTTCCCGCAGCCGCGCGCAGACCTCCCATCCATCCATCCCGGGCATCATCACGTCCAGCACGACGAGGTCCGGCCGTGCCTCATAGAACAGGCGGAGCGCGGCCTGTCCTCGGTCAGCCGACTGCACAACAAAGCCTTCCTGCACCAGGTAGTCGGTCAGGAAGCGCAGGAGCGTCGTGTCATCATCAACGATCAGGAGTTTCTCGCCCGCCATAGGACCTCAAGCCCCATTGGTTACAAGACTAGTGCCAGTGCGCGCCATTGCAGGCACGACCCCCGATCACGGCGCGGCGCCTGCCTGCGGGAGCCAGAACACCATGCGCGTGCCTCCTCCCTCAGCGGGCT
>JAPLGR010000327.1 GCA_026390045.1 Chloroflexota bacterium
CGCTGCGCCCGCTGCATCCGGTCGCCGCTCACCGATACAACTTTCAGTGCAGGCGACCACTGCTGCAGGTGCCACGCCCAGTGGCGAAGCTCGTGCTCGAGGCAGGCAACCAGGATTCGCCGCGCCCAGCCCCGCTGGGAAAGCGTCATCAGGGCAACACAAGCGGAAGGCGTCTTGCCCGTCCCTGGATCGTCCGCAAGCAGCAGCGACTCCTGCGCCACCAGGGCTTGCGCGGATTCCACCTGATAGGCCCGCAACACAGGGTCGCCCGGTGCGGGAGGCTCGCCCTCCAGCCCGGCGCGGTCGACCATCGGCAGGATCAGCTCCCATGTCTTCGCTGGCGCGCCGGGTTCCGCGGCAGGAATCAGGAGGGAGCCGGCGTCGCCCGTGAGGTTTCCCGGGCGTGCCACCAACCCGCCGAGCGCCGGGCCGGCGCCGCTCGGCAGAAGCGGTTCGTCGGCGATCCACGGCTTCTCAAGTGCAGCCGGCAGGGTTTCGATGTCCACCGCGAACAGGTCGCCGGTAGGGAGTTCGAAGGTCATCCGGTCGCCCAGCGCGATGCGCGGTCCTTCGATCGCCGCGCCGGCGTCCAGGACGAGCTGTTCCTGCACGGGGAATGGATAGAAGTGGACCAGGTTCAGCGCAACGTCGCGCAGCGTGTGCATGCGCGGCGGGCGCAGGGGTGCAACGGTCTTGCCGGTCGACAGGCGTGCCATGGGCACATCAGCCCTTCCGAGCTTCGCCGACCTTCAGGTTGTGGGCCTCTTCGAGGGCGGACTTGATCCGCAGGAAGGGTTCCATGATGTTGCGGCCGCGCAAGCGCCGCGGCAGCACATCGCGTCCGGCCTCGGCCTCCGGCTCGAAACCCGGGAACGCCTGCAGCACAAACTGGCCGTCCACCGTCCCACGAACCCACAGCACGGGCACCTCGGTTCGCGTGCGCAGCTTGAGGAACTCCGCATCGCGAACCAGGATCAGGTCAAGCTTGGACTCGATCGTCTGGAGGATAGGGATCCCGATCAGGTCGTTGCAGATGTACTCATGCAGCGTGTCGCCGTACAGGACCTTCTGCAGGCTGGTGGGGCGGATGGCACCGCTCACCCGGAACTCGAGGGGACGCGTGAGCGCATCCGTCACGAGGCAGCCGCCGCGCAAAGCGGCGCCGTCCTCGAACGTCGCCAGATCGAGAAAGGCCAGGATACGGTCCCCCGCAACCGGTTCAGGCGTTTCAGTCATGGTCCCACCCTTCCCTTGCGCCTCGCCGGCGTCCGATGCCCCCAACCCCAAACTCTAGACCAAACCCAGGCATCCCGCAAGCGTCCTTATGTCACCCTGCACCGGGCGACCCACGCAGTCATGCGGCCGAGAAGACGGCACCCAGTCCCGGGAAGACCGTCAGCGCCAAGAGGAGCAAAGTGAGCAGGATCAGGACAACGACCACCGCTCCCGAGATGAAGTTCAGCACACGGCCGTTGGCGAAGCGCCCCATGATCCGGCGGTCGCTGATCAGGATCAGCATCACGATCAGGATGACCGGGAGCAGCACGCCGTTGAGCGTCTGGCTGGCCATCATGGCCTGCACAAGCGACCGGATGGGGAGCAGGACGATCGCCGCCCCCAGGACGATTAGCGCAGTGTAGATGCCGAAGAAGACCGGCGCCTCACGCAGCTTCCGGTCGACCCCGGCATCCCAGCCGAAGGCCTCACACACGACGTAGGCCGTCGAGAGGGGCAGGATCGCCGCCGAAAAGACCGAGGCGTTCAGCAGACCCAGTGCGAAGAGGCTTGAGGCGTAGGGGCCGGCCAGCGGCCGCAGCGCCAGCGCGGCATCCTTGGCCGTCTCAATCGTCAGTCCCCCGGCGAAGATCGTTGCGGCACAGGCGATGACGATGAAGGCGGCTACCAGGACGGCGAAGATCGACCCGACCAGGACGTCCAGACGCTCGTACGGAAGGTCGGCAGGCTTGAGACCCTTGTCGACGATCGATGCCTGCTGATAGAACTGCATCCACGGCGCGATCGTCGTCCCGATCACCGTGACGAACAGCGTCACGTAGCCTGCGTCGAAGCGGAAGCTCGGCGTGACCGTCGCGGTGAGGACGTCCTTCCAGACCGGGTGAGCCAAGAACCCGGAGACAACATACGTCAGGTAAATCAGGCTGGCCACCAGGAAGACACGTTCGACTCCCTTGTAGGAGCCCTTGACAATGATCACCCATACCAAGACGGCGGCCAACGGAACCGAGAGGAACTTGGTGACGCCGAAGATCTCCATGCTCGCCGCCACGCCGGCGAATTCGCTGACCGTGTTGGCCAGGTTGGCGATGACCAGCAACCCGAGAAGCACGGCGGTGGCGCGGATCCCCAGCCGCTCACGGATCAGGTCGGCCAGCCCCTTCCCGGTGACGATCCCCAGCCGGGCGCTCATCTCCTGGACCAGGATCAGCGCCAGCACGACCAGCGGCAGCATCCACAGCAGGCCGTACCCGTAATGAGCGCCGGCCACCGAGTAGGTCGTGATGCCGCCGGCATCGTTGTCGACATTGGCAGTGATGATCCCGGGTCCCAGGATCATGATCAGCAGCGCCAGGCGCAGGCGCAGGGGTCGTGTTCGCTGGTTGAGGGTCTTGGCCGTCTGCTATTCACGCGGGGCACGGCTCAGTGATACAACCGCGGCAGCCGCTTCTTCCACTTGGTCGGCAGGATCTTGTCCAGTGCATCGTCGGCGGTAACAATCCCTTTCAAATGGGCCTGCTCGTCGATCACAGGAATGGCCGACAAGTTGTACTTGGAGATCAACTGAGCCACCTTGTCCTGGCTGTCGAGCGGGAGGACGCTCACGTACTTCTCGTGCATGAACTCCG
>JAPLGR010000143.1 GCA_026390045.1 Chloroflexota bacterium
GCCTTGGAACTGGGTTCCTCGATGCTGGACAGTGGCTCATCGACCACGGCACGGAGCTTGCGCTTCCGCTCCTGATCTACTGCGGCAGCCAGGACCGCATTGTGTCCGCCGACGCGTGCCGGGAGTTCGCAGCCAAGGTCAAAGGCGACTGCACGATCAAGATCTGGGAAGGCCTGTACCATGAGACCCACAACGAGCCGCAGAAGGCAGAGGTCCTGGCCTTCATGATCCAGTGGCTGAAGGCGCACACGCCTTAGTACTACTTTGTTACATGTTGCTTCAAGCGTGGATGGCTTGTAGAATACCCTCCGCTCGGGGGAGACGGAGGGGAAATGGCAGTCTTGAAGGCAGGTCCGGATGCTCTGGTTGATCTGGCGGCGTTTCTGGAGCCTTTTGGCAGGCTGGTGCGCCGGTCGGAAAGCCGGCAATCGCTGGAGCGATACACCACCGGCTTGCTCTCAGACCTGGGTCGCAAGACGGCCTCGGACATTGGGCGAGCGGTGGCCGCCACCAGTTCGCAGCGGCTTCAGGAATTCCTGACCCGTACGGCCTGGGACCCCAAGGAGATGGACCGACTGAGGGTAGGGCACATGGTGGAGCACGCCAGTGTGGGCGCAGGGGTAGTCATCCTGGATGATACCGGGTTTGCCAAGAAGGGCAGATATTCGGTCGGGGTGGCCCGGCAGTACTCGGGAACCCTGGGGCGCGTCGACAATTGCCAGGTGCTGGTCACGTCGCATTATGTCGATCGGGTGTTTGACTGGCCGATAGGTGGCAGGCTCTATCTGCCAAAGGAATGGGCGGCCGATCGGGTACGGCGCACGAAGGCACAGATCCCAAGGCAGATTGGCCTGCAGACCAAGGGGAAGATTGCACTGGAACTGATCGAGGAGGGCCTGCAGGCTGGGATCCCGGCTCGGGCCGTGGTTGCTGATGCCGGCTACGGCGACCAACCGCCGTTGTTGGACGGTCTGGAAGAGCGGGGCTTGCCCTACCTGGTGGGGATATCCTCCATCGTTCGGTTTCGCCGGGCGCAGACGGTCGAAGAAGACCCTGGCGACAGCCCGCCGCCGCTTTACCGGGGGCGGGGTCGTCCGCGCAAAACCCCGGGTAGGAAGGATCGCATCCCAACCGAGGAGGCCGGCGCGCTTGTGACGGCGCTGGCCGAGAAGGCATGGAGAACTGTTGCCTGGAGAGAAGGAACCAAAGGGGCCCTGGTGAAGGAGTTTGCTCGCCTGCGCGTCTACCGCAGTGGCCGGCGGGGAGAGCACAGGCTGAGTTCCGGTTGGTTGGTGGGCGAGCGACCGCGTGCCGGGCACCGAGGCGACCGCAAGTATTACTTCGCCTGGGGGCTGGACGACCAGTCGCTGGAAGAGCTCGTCGAGCTCGCCCATCTGCGCTGGGTGATCGAGCGCTTCTACCAGGACGCCAAAGGCGAGCTGGGCCTGGATGACTACGAAGGCCGTCTGTGGACAGGGTTTCACCGACATGTTGCCCTGGTCATGCTGGCCCACTGCTATCTGGCCCTGCGACAAAGCTACGGCTCGGAGGCTACCGAGCGAGGCTCGCCCAGCGTAGCCAGCAAGCGAAAGCGGCGCACCTCGCCCCCGCCCAAGCGGGGTTTTCCCCCCAACCGGGCGGCTGAGCCTGGCGGCAAGAAGAAGGCAGGTCACCGAAGAGTTGTTTCTCCAGGTTATCGAGGCCGCCATGCGTTCCCTTGAGCGTCGGACTTATCTAACAAGGTAGTATTAGGGCGCTGTCGGACAAACGAGGCTCCGAGATGTGGCATCGCGGGTGGCGCGACGAAGCCTGGTCTCAACTCGATCGCGCCTGGGACTTGATCGTCGTGGGCGGCGGGATCACCGGCGCCGGCATCCTGCGTGAGGCGACCCGCGCCGGCCTGCGCGCCCTGCTCCTCGAGGCCGGCGACTTCAGCTCCGGGACCTCGAGTCGCTCGTCCAAAATGGTCCACGGCGGTCTGCGCTACCTCGCAAACGCACAGGTCAAGCTGACGATGGAGTCGGTCTCCGAGCGTGAGCGACTCCTGCGCGAGGGGCGCGGACTGGTGTCGCCCCTCGGGTTCCTGATGCCGAGCTTTCGCGGCGACCACACGCCCGGTTGGGTCTTCGGCGTCGGTCTGATCCTGTATGACCTGCTGGCGCTGCGCTGGGGCCACGCACACTACGACGCGCGCGGCCTCCTGGAGCTGTGCCCGGTCCTGGCGGAGCAGGGATTGCTGGGCGGATATCGATTCATTGATGCCACAACAGACGACGCCCGGCTGACGACGCGCGTCCTGCGCGAGGCGGTCCGCGGCGGATCGATGGCCCTCAACTATGCACGCGCCGAGAGCTTGTTGACCCGCCAAACGGGGCAGGTCTGCGGTGTCGTCGTGCGAGATCAGGCGCCGGG
>JAPLGR010000142.1 GCA_026390045.1 Chloroflexota bacterium
ACATCCCCGATCAGCAGGCTGGCATCGAGAAGGTCCAAGGGGCAGCCCTGTCGTTTCTTGGGGGAGCCTGCATTGTGGGCGGGGCGGGGAGCCTGGGGACGGCCGGGACGGCCAGCCTCGAGCAGATGGTCATCGACAATGACATCTACGAGTACTTCTATCGTGTGCTCGACGGAGTGGATTTCAGCGAGGACGCGCTGGCCGAAGAGCTGATTGCCGACCTGGGCCCTGGCAAGGAATACTTGACCAGCGACCACACGCTGCGCTACTTCCGCAAGGAGTTCTACTTTGCCGCGACCGCTGATCGGAGGCGTCACGACGCCTGGGAGCTGGATGGTGCCAGGGACACATTGGCGCGGGCCCATCGTCTGGTTCTGAAGCTCCTGGCGCAGGAAGCCCCGCAGGCGGAGGAGCTTCCCTCCCCGGGGCAGCTCGAGGAGATCTGTTTCCGAGCGCGGGTAGATTTGTCACGAGGCCAATGAGGCGGGGCCGAAGCATGGACCACTGTCGGATTGACGATCGGTGGCAATACAACGGGTTGCGCGCCATCGTGATGGAAAGCGATCTGCTGCGCATTGTGGTCCTGGCGGATCATGGCGCCAAGATACACGAGTTTGTCTACAAGCCACGCGATCGGGACTTCCTCTACCACAATCCGCGAATCGTTCCATCTCGTCCGATCTATGGTGCCAACGTCGACAACTGGTGGACAGGTGGATTGGATGAGTGCATCCCGTGCGGGTGGGAGAGTCACTACCGGGGGGATGTCTATCCGGTGCTGGGTGAGGTTTGGTCTGAGCCGTGGAGCTACGAGATCCTAGAGAGAGGCCCTCTTGAAGTCTGCGTCCATATGTGGTGCATGTGTCGTGTCGCCCCCTTGAAGATTGATCGCTGGATGAGCCTGCGATCGGGTGAGGCGGTGCTCCATATGGAGCATGTAGTGACCAACGTTTCGGTTGCCGAGGGGGAGTTCGAGTTCATGTGGGGACTCCACCCGGGCTTCGCTATTAGCCCAGAGATGCGCATCGACTTGCCGGCCGAGAACGTCACGGTTGATCGTGCCAGTCCGGACTTCCGTCCGGGGGCTGCGACATACGCTTGGCCGCATTTCCTCGATGTGGATGGCAGGACGATTGACATGCGCCTAGTCGAGGGGCCGGAGGCTGGAATCTGGCGGTTGCACTTCGCTCGTCTCAAGGAAGGTTGGCTGGCGTTGACTGACACGCGCGCAAGGGTGGGAATTGGCCTAGTCTTCCCGATTGAGATCTTCTCCTATTCGTGGATTTGGCTGGTTTACGGCGGATGGCGGGGACTCTATTGCGCGGGACTTGAAGCATGGAACGGCTATCCCCCGAAGCTGGAAGAGGCAGCCACGTCCGGTCGGTGTTCCCGCTTGGGGCGGGGGGAGACCCTCAAGGCTCAAACGAAGCTGGTCGTGTATGAGGACCTGGAGTCCTTCAAGGGAATTGCTTCACAAGACTCAGCACGTGGCTTGGAGAAATCGTAGAAGGAGTTGTTCAATGCCGACAGAGAAGATAGAGCTCCCGAGAATCGTTGTCCCACCTCCGGGGCCGAAGGCGCGGGCAATCCTGGAGGCAGATGCCCGTTGGGTAACGCCCTCCTACACCCGCCAGGTGCCTATCGTGTGGGATCGGGCCGAGGACTGTGCCGTCTATGATGTGGATGGCAACGCCTACATCGACTTCACTTCGGGGATCATTGTGGCAAATGTGGGTCACAGCCACCCGAGGGTTGTGAGGGCCATCCAACAGCAGAGCGCCAGGGTCACGACGTGCTACGATGCCGTGACCAACGAACGTCGGATGCTATTGGAGAAACTGGCCACATTACTACCTGGTGATGACTGGAGGATGATCCTCCTCACCACCGGATCCGAGTCCGTGGAGGCGGCCATCAAACTGGCGCGCCTCTATACGGGAAGGCACGAGATCATTGGCTTCCATAGTGGATTCCATGGCAGGACCTATGGTTCTATGAGTGCCGGCGGCTCGACAGGGGTCAAGCAAGGCTTCGGCCCATTTGCACCGGGATTCCTGCATGCCCCCTATGCCTACTGCTACCGGTGTGCTTTTGGCAAGGAGTATCCGTCTTGCGACCTGCATTGCGTGAAGTATCTCGACTGGCTCCTGCACACTGAGTCGAGCGGTGATGTAGCCGCAGTTGTCACAGAGCCGTATCAAGGCGCAGGAGGCTATGTCGTGCCGCCCCCGGGCTACGCAGAGGCCATTCGTGCCTTCTGCGACAGACACGGGCTGCTCCTCATCTATGATGAGGTCCAGTCAAGCTTCGGCCGCACAGGGAAGATGTTCGCCTTTGAGCATTTCGACCTGGTCCCGGACATCCTCTGTGTGGCGAAGGGATTCACAAGCAGTCTGCCCGCTTCGGCCATGATCGCCCGGAGGGCCGTGATGGAGACCCTCTTGCCCGACTCGATGTCGAGCACACACGGAGGGAATCCCCTGTCCTGCGCGGCAGCCCTTGCCTCCATCGAGGTTCTCGAAGAGGAGAAGCTGTGCGAGCGAGCTCAAGCCACAGGTTGGTACATCCTGCAGGCATTCAAGGAAATGCAGGATGCCCATCCACTTATTGGGGATGTCCGAGGCCTTGGTATGGCCATTGGCGTCGAGTTGGTTCTGGACCGGAAGACCAAAGAGCCGGCGGCAGAAGTGGCTCATGACATCACACTGCGTGTGTTTAAGAAGGGCTTGCTGATGATCCCTCCCAAGGCCGTGTTTGACAATGTACTGCGCATCAATCCGCCCTTAACTATCGGGCGTGACCTCGTCGACAAGGCCCTCCAGATCATCGAGGATACCTTGAGCGAAGCCGAAGAGGAGCTGGGTCTTAGGGCGGCGTGAGACCTGGGCCTCATATTGAGGCCATCCGTATTGAGAACGCCGGAGGGATCAATGGAACCCACGCTGCAAGCGATCTATGATGAGGTTATCGCCGGCAATCGGACTGGTGTGGAGGAAGGCGTGAGGCAGGCTGTGGCGGCCGGCTTGCCACCCGCCCGGATCCTAAACGAAGGGCTTATCTCGGCGATGGGCGAGGTAGGCATCCGATTCGAGAGACAAGAGTTCTACGTCCCCGAGATGCTTGTGGCGGCGCGCGCCATGCAATCGGGCCTTGCGATTCTGAAGCCGCAATTGGTGGCGGGTGGGATTAGGGCAGTAGCCAAGGTCGTCCTCGGGACCGTCAAAGGGGACCTCCACGACATCGGCAATAGCCTTGTGGGAATGATGCTTGAGGGCGCTGGATTCGAGATCATCGATCTTGGGACGGACGTACCGCCAGCTCGTTTCGCCGAGGCGGTCCGAGAACATGGTGCGCAACTGGTGGGTTTGTCCGCACTGCTGACGACCACGATGCAGAGTATGAGGTCCACCATCGAAGCGCTAGAGGATCTTGGAGTTCGCGGCCAGGTCAAGGTGATGGTGGGGGGGGCGCCCGTAACGGACGTTTTTGCCAAGGAGATCGGGGCGGACGGCTACGCGCCGGACGCCAGCCGTGCGGTAGCGCTGGCCAAGGATCTACTCTAGCGCGACCCAATGCAGGAGACGACGAGGGTCGGCAAGTGCCGACCCTCGTCGCGTGCGGGCGTGTGGGGTTCGAACCCTGTTGATGTCGGCGCCCAGCGGGGGAAAAACACCCTTAGCCTCACGTATGTGAACCAGCTCGGCCGTCTTGATGTCCATCCGGACAGCGAAGGATTTGACGCGGTGAGGACTACAGTGGTTCTCAAGACCGTTCTGTCGTTCGCACATGACGGCCCGAATCGGCGTTGATAAGCGCCGACCGTCGGAACGAGAAAGTGTGGGCAAGAGGCTGGGTAGGCTAGGATCGGGAGAGCAACGCTCCGTGCACGTTCAAGGTCCCATTCGAGGGAGCCAATGGCGTGGAATAGAATGCGGACCCCCGCCGCATTCACTTGGGACGTCCTCCAGGCAACCGAGGCACTGACGTGGGTTATGGCGGGAGGCAGCAGGTCCCCCTCCAATCGCGATGGTGTAACTGAGGCATGACGATGCCAGGCGTTGCGGGGACACGCGAACGCCTTCGCGTGGAAGGGGACTGAATCTCAGGCGAGGGGCGGCTGCTGACTGCCCCTCGCGTTTCCGGCTACGGGGACTTGTCGCGAGACGGAGGCTCGTGACCCAATCCTGGCCGCGGCTGGAAGGTTCGGAATGACATTGGGAGAGGCCGACTAGCCTGTCAGGTCGCCCTCGGCGGCCCGGACTACTTCATCTATTGCGCGGCATTGGTCAGAATCAGCCTCATAGAGGTCGGGGCGACTCAGGATCTCGCGGACTTTCCCGCTAGCGTTCGAGAACATATCTCGCGCGCGGTCCAGTCCGTCGCTGGCCGGTAGCGTCCTGTCCATGAGGAATGGATACCAGACGTTCTTGCGCATGTATTCGCGAGTGTGCTCCTCCAGGAGTGAGTTTCCCCCAATGCCGACGTTCCGGATCTGGTCCACTCGGAGTGTCTCTGGTGTGACATGGATCGACTTCTGTGACTCGAGGATCCAGCGTTCGATCTCGATGTCTGCCAGGGCCTGTTCTGCAGAGAAGCGCTTGCCGCCGTTGAGCAACCCGACAGGGACATTGAAGCGCCCACTCTGGGCGAGCAAGCCAAAGCGCCCCATCACCTCAATGGCTACTTGCTCGCCAGGGTACTTGGCATCGACGTATCCGCCTACGCCGAAATCGAAGCCATATAGGCGCTCGTGCAGCTCGGCGAGTCCGAGGTCCTGGAGCACGCTCTCGGGCGCGCCGAAAACAGCGGCGCCCGAA
>JAPLGR010000021.1 GCA_026390045.1 Chloroflexota bacterium
GGGAGCCCGCTTGTTCGTCCTTGGCGAGGCCGTCCCCGGGTTTGGCACTCAAGCCTTCTCCTTCCGCTCCGGCCTGAGCGAAGTAGCCCGGAGCGTCCTGTACCTGCCACCACTTCAACTCCTCGCACTAGGGCGTGCGGCCGCCAAGGGACTCAACCCCGACAAGCCCAAGAACCTCTCGGCTGTGGTCTACTTGCGCGACGGACTGCCTGCTGCTGGTTGATGGGCTGGAGGGCCGAGGATGCTCTGGGAACGCCCCTTCGAGGGCCCGCTGCTCGTCCCCCAGCCTGGTACTCTGGCGCCCCAATCGGTCACAACTCCAGAGATCATTCGGCACCAGCGGCGCCTGCGTATGTACGTAGGCGCGGTCAGCGACGAGCGGGAGCGGATCGTCGTCTTCGACATCGATCCGGGCTGGTTGAGTGCAGGCCGAGCATTCCCGCTGCCCGAAAGTGCACAGATCGCCGTTGATGCCGGGCCGGAGCGCTTCGACCGCTCCCACGTCTTCGATCCGGCAGCCATCGAGGTGGACGGGCAGGTCTACCTGTACTACTCGGCGATCGCGCCTGAGGGCGACACGCTGGGTTTGGCCGTCTCGCCTGACGGCATCCACTTCACCAAACGCAACGCTCCGGTGGAGCAGGGGCGGGCGCCGGGTGTGGTCCGGGGAGAGGGCGGCGGCTTCCACCTCATCTATGTCCGCGCGGGGATCGATTCGGGATATGCGATCTTCTCCTCGGTCTCGGGCAATGGCATCGATTTCTCCCCGACCCGGAATGACCCGGTTCTCGACGTCGGTCGCCCCGGAGAGTGGGATGGGTTTGAGGTCACGACGCCGAGACTCTTCGAGCGCGGCGGGGTCCACTACATGCTCTACGCCGGCGAGGGCGATCGGTCGCGGAAGGACAAGCCGCGCGCGTTCGGCCTGGCCCGCTCGTTCGATCTCCTGACCTGGGAGCGGTATCCTGGGAATCCGGTCTTCCGAGTCGGCAAGCCGGGAGCGTGGGACGATGGCGCGATCTGGTTCGGAACCGTACTTCCCCTGAATGGCTTCCTCTATCTTCTGTACGAAGGCGGGAGTGAGAGGGACCTCGGTCGCCAGGATTCCGCGCGCACGCAAGTGGGCCTCGCGCGCGCGGACGCCGATACCTTCGACCGACAGATGGCAGCATGGCCGAGGAATGCTGGCCGGCCGATGCAGTAGCCGTCTGCGCGGCAGGGGAGCCCGCACTTGAGGCATGTGCGTGATCTGGTCAACGGGAGTACTGTACGCATCCTTCTGCGCGGGGGACCGCTCCCGCGGTGGTGAATGATGAGCGATTTCGATCTCCTCGTCGCCGGTGAGCTCAATCCGGATCTGATTCTTTCCGACCCCAACCTTGAGCCGCGCTTCGGACAGCACGAGATCCTGGTCGAGTCGGCCGACCTGACGATCGGCTCCTCCTCGGCCATCTTCGCCTGCGGGGCAGCCCGCCTCGGGCTGCGCGTCGGCTTCGTCGGCGTCGTCGGCGATGACGAATTCGGGCGCTTCATGTGCCGCTCGCTTGGTGCCGCCGGTGTCGACGTGTCGGCCGTGGTTGTGGAGCCGGGCCAGCGCACTGGACTGAGTGTGATCCTCACGAGGGGGACCGACCGCGCCATTCTGACCCACGTTGGGGCAGTCGGCTCGCTGCGTGCCGAACAGGTTCCCGCGTCCCTGCTGCAGAAAGCCCGCCATTTGCATGTGGCGTCGTTCTTCCTGCAGAACGCGCTGCAGCCGGGCCTGGCCGATCTGTTCCGCGGCGCGCGGGGATTGGGGCTGACGACCTCCTTGGACACGAACTGGGATCCGCACGAGGCCTGGACCGGCCTGAAGGAGGTCCTGGCCGTGACGGACGTATTCCTGCCGAACGAGGCCGAGGCGCTGGCGATCACCGCTTGCGGGGATCTCGAGGCCGCGGTGCAGAACCTGAGTGACTGGATCCCGCGGGGCGCGGTGAAGCTGGGTGCGAAGGGGGCCCTGGCGTGGCGCGCGCAAGAGCGGGCACGCGCGGCGGCACTGCAGGTGCCTGCGGTCGACACCGTTGGGGCCGGGGATTCCTTTGACGCCGGGTTCGTGTTTGGTTTCCTGAGCGGCTGGACGCTCCAGCGCTCATTGGAGATGGCCGTCGCTTGCGGCAGTCTGTCGACGCGGGCAGCAGGGGGGACTGCGGCGCAGCCGACGCTGGCCGAGGCGCTTCAACATCTGAATGAGGGCGGACATGGTCCCGCTGGCTGAAGTTGTCCGCCGGCTAATCCGCCTTCGACAGCAGGGGAAGCGCATCACGCTGCTGGCGGTCTGCCCCAATTCCGATGCGGTGCTCGAGGCGGCGGTCAAGGTCGCGGCGGCCAATGAGATGCCGATGCTCTTCGCGGCCACCCTCAACCAGGTGGATCGGGATGGCGGCTACACCGGCTGGACGCCGACGGAATTCGTCGCCCGCATGCGTGAGCTGGCGGTTGCCTACAGCTGCACCGCACCGCTGTACCCGTGTCTGGATCATGGAGGTCCATGGCTGAAGGATTCCCACTCGCGGGATCGGCTCTCCCTGGAGGAGACGATGACCGAGGTCAGGGAATCCCTGGGGGCGTGCCTGCAGGCCGGGTATGCGCTCCTGCACATCGATCCGACCGTCGATCGGACGCTCCCGACAGGGCAGACTCCGCCCATCGAGTTGGTCGTGCAGCGGACCATCGATCTGATCGCGCACAGCGAGAGACAGCGGGAGCGGTGGAAGCTGCCCGCGATCAGTTACGAAGTGGGGACCGAAGAGGTGCACGGAGGATTGGCTGACCTGCAGACGTTTGACCACTTTCTGCAGCTGCTCCGCGACGGACTGGAGCGGTTGAAGCTGCAGACGGCGTGGCCATGCTTCATCGTTGGCAAGGTCGGCACCGATCTGCACACCACAACCTTCGATGGTCAAGTCGCCGGTAGGCTGTTGGATCGCGTCGCCCCGCTCGGCTCGCTGATCAAGGGGCACTACACCGACTGGGTGGCCAACCCCGCTGAGTACCCGGCCTCCGGGATGGGGGCGGCCAACGTCGGGCCGGAGTTCACGGCGGCCGAACTGGATGCCCTGCGAGACCTTTGCCGGAGCGAGACACGGAGCGGGGGAGCGGCCTCCGGTTTCGAGACGGCACTCGAGGGCGCCGTGATCGAGTCGGGGCGCTGGAGGAAGTGGCTACGGGCCGATGAGGTTGGGCGAGAATTCGTCGAGCTCGAGCCGGCTCGGCGGGAGTGGCTGGTCTCCACCGGGGCCCGATACGTGTGGACGGAGGCTGGCGTTGTGGAGGCACGGCGCAGGCTGTATGCCAATCTACGGAATGCGCTGGCGGACCCGCATGCCATCGTAGTCGACCGGATCGCTGCTGTGATCCAGAAGTACGTCGATGCATTCGGCCTGCGCGGCTCGATTGGGCCGCTGGGTCTGAGCGAGGGCTGAGGGAGCTTCGTCAGTGCACCAGCGCGCAAGCGCCCCCGGCGCCCGCGGTTCACGTCAAGAGGCCGAAGGCTCCCGCTAGGCCAAGGGCGGCGAGGAAGATCCCCAGCAGAGCGTAGACAACGCGCGCGCCGTTCCTGCCGAGCACTCGGACGAACAGCCTCGCACGGTAGTGCGTCATGAACCAGTCCCAGTTGAAGACTGCCCCAGCGAAGGAGAACAGGCCGGCGAGCACGAAGAAGATTGAAACCCAGAGTGGCATGATGCCTTCCTCTATCCACTCGCCTAGTTGACCAGCACGATCCGATACCGTGCCTTGTTCTCTCGGACCCTCTGGAGCGCCTCGTTCACCTTCGTCATGGGCATCTGTTCGACCTGGGGTGCGATCTCATGGTCATGCGCGAAGGTGAGCATCTCCCGCATGGTGGCCCGGTTGCCCAGAAAGGAACCGGTGATCGAGAGCTCGTGCACCACAAGGTCGGTGGAATTGAGCGACACATCCGGGAAGCCGAGCAGGATCAGCTTGCCTCGCTTCTTCAGAGTCATCAGCAATGCTTCCCAGCCCACGCCGCCGCTTGACGTGCACATCAGCATGTCGAAGGCATAGTCAATCTCTCGCAGGGCGGCCAGGTCGTTCGAATCGATGAAGCGATCTGCGCCGAAGGCCAGCGCATCCTCCTTCTTCTTCGGAGAGGAGGAGATCGCCGTGACCTCGCAGCCAAGGGCGTGCGCGAACTGGATTGCCAGATGTCCCAATCCCCCGACTCCGACCACGCCGACCTTGAGCGCGGGCCCTGCGGCATGAGCCCGCAGTGGAGAGTAGACGGTGACGCCGGCGCACATTAGGACGGCGGCGATCTGGGGAGGCATGGCTGATGGCAGTGGGTAGACGAAGCGATGATCCGCGAGGACGGACGTCGAGAAGCCGCCGTACGGCACCCAAGTGCCTGAGGGGACGATGTCCATGCAAAGCTGTTCTTCGCCCTTCAGACACCATTCGCATGTCCCGCAGGATCGGCCCAGCCAGCCGATGCCGACTCGGTCGCCCTCCTTCAGGCCGGAGACTGCGGGCCCCGATTCGGACACGTGCCCAACGATCTCGTGGCCGGGCACGAAGGGGTATTTCACGACTCCATAGTAGTTGTCGATGGCGTGGAGGTCGGTGTGGCACACGCCGCAGTGGGTGACGGAGACGCGGACATCATGCTCGCCCAGATCTGGCGGCGCATACTCGAAAGGCTCAAGTGGCTGTCCAACGGCTCTCGCTGCGTACCCCAAGACTTTCGCCGCACACATCACGCGTACCTCCCTTGCTCACCCGGCTCCTGTATCAGGGCCTGAGTGCTTGCACAGGGAACGAATGTTCGCCTCGTAGAACTGGGGCATCTGCCAGTGAGCGAACCTCTGGGCGATCTTGAGTTGTGCGAACCCGTCTTCGGAGACGTTCCCACTGTCCACCAGCGCGTGCGCAGTCTCCGCGCAATGCTCCACATAGTCGATCAGCAGACTGAGATCGTCGGCCGTTCCCACTGGTCCGTGACCCGGAACGTAGCTCGTTGCGTGCAGTTGCTGCAGGCTCCTCAGAGCCTTCAGAAGCTGTTGCGGATCGCCATCTCCAAGGTAGGGGTGGCAGCCGACAAACAGCAGGTCGCCGGCAAAGACGATCCCCGATGCGGGGAGATGAAGGACCGTGTCGTGTTCTGTGTGTGCACCGTCAAAGGCGATCAGCTCGGCGGTATGTCTGGTGCCATGGATCTCCAGGTGATCCTCGTAGGTAATGTCCGGCATGCACACGGCCAGATGCGGCAGGGCCTCTACGAGGCCCTCATAGTAGCCAATCCACATCCGCAGCTGCGCCTGTTGCTCTTCGCTGGATGTTCCGTATTGAGCGCGGAGGGCTTCAAGGCGCTGGGCGGAATTCGAGGAGTACCACGCGAACTCGTCCGCTCCGGCTGTGGTGATGAGCGTGCGGGTCCGACGACTGGCCAGGATCAGTGCATCTGGTGCGAAGGCTTGGTTGCCCCAGATATGATCATTGTGATAGTGGCTGTTGACGACGATGCAGGATGTGGGTCCGATCATGTCCTTGATCGCGTAGCGGAGATCTGCGGCGGCTTGGGGCGTCAGAAAGGTGTCAAAGACCACAGTGCGTCCCCCGAGATCGATGATGCCCGAGTTGCAGATTGCCGCTCCGCCATCTGTGGCGAGGGCGGCAAAGACGCCTTCGGCTAGAGGAACAAGTCGAAAGTGTCGGGACTCTGCAGGGGAAGTTTCGCTCACCTGGCTTCTCCACTTGTGCGCCCCAAAGCGGCGCGGCAATTCATGAACGGATCCCTGCCAGGCCTCAACAGCCCCCTGAGGAG
>JAPLGR010000216.1 GCA_026390045.1 Chloroflexota bacterium
CCATGTTGAGCATGTCCTGCGCGTCCACGTGCGCGTTGGTCTTGCGGACGCCATGCTCCATGCCGTGGATCACCGACCCGGAGCCAAGGAACAGCAGCGCCTTGAAGAAGGCGTGTGTGATCAGATGGAAGTCCGCGGCAACAAAGGCGCCGATACCGACGGCAGCGATCATATAGCCGAGCTGCGAGATGGTGGAGTAGGCCAGCACGCGCTTGATGTCAGTCTGCGCCACGGCGATCGTGGCAGCGAACAGGGCGGTGAACGCGCCGACGGCCGAGACGACCAGCATCGGTGTCGTCAGCGGACCGCCCTCCACCCACCCCGCCGAGAGCAGCGGGAAGAAGCGCAGCACGAGGTACACGCCGGCCGAGACCATCGTGGCGGCGTGGATCATGGCCGAGACCGGCGTCGGGCCTTCCATAGCGTCCGGTAGCCAGACGTGCAGGGGGAACTGCGCCGACTTGCCGACGGTGCCCATGAAGAGCAGCAGCCCCGCCGCTCCTGCCACCGACAGCCCCAGGAACGCGGGCGTCGTCGCCAGGTGGTGCAGCACCTCTTCGTTGAACAGAATGGCGCGGTAGTTCAGCGTGCCGGTGGCAGAGTACAAGAGCGCCAGGCCGAGCAGCATGAACACATCGCCGATGCGCGTCGTCATGAACGCCTTGACCATCGCCTTCACGGCTGCGTCCTTGCCGTACCAGAAACCGATCAGCAGGTACGAGCACAGCCCCATGATCTCCCAGCCGACGAACAGAAGCAGTAGGTTGTCGGAGACGACGAGCGTGAGCATGCCGAAAGCGAAGAGCGAGATGAAGGCGAAGAAGCGCGCGTACATCGGCTCGATGCCACCGGCATGCGGCGGCAGGCCGGCCCGGTCCTGGGCGTCGCGCGGCTGGCCGAAGTTGTGGTAACCGACGCTGTAGACGAAGATCGCCAGGCACGTCCAGGCGACGAAGAACAGCGTGGCGGCGCCGAGCGGGTCGATCAGCACGCCAAGCGAGAGCCACGTTGTCCCGACTGGAAGCCAGGGGAAGGAAAGCTCGATCGGATGCTCGCCCAGATGGGGCGTGGCGACCGCGATCACGAAGACCGCCATCGCCATCGCCCACGAGAGGAGCATGGCGCCAATCGCCAGGCCGTGGCTCAGCCGGTTGCTGCGATTGGTGAACAGCACAATCAGGCCGAAGGCCAGCAGTGGGGGAAGCGGGATCAGCAGGGTCAGGATCTCAGGTCGCATGAGCGCCGCCTACCACTTCATCAGGTTGATCTCGTCGGCCACGACGGTCGCGCGCCGGCGGTAGATCGAGATGATCAGAGCCAGGCCGACGGCAGCCTCCGAGGCCGCCACGGCGAAGACGATCAGCGTGAACACCTGGCCGGCGATCACGCCCGGCGTCGAGTAGCGCCAGAAGGCCACAAGGTTCAGGTTGACCGCGTTAAGCATCAGCTCGATGCCCATCAGGATGGCGACGGCGTTGCGCCGCGCCAGCACCCCGAAGACACCGACGCAGAACAGTAGGGCCGCCAGAGTGAGGTACCACGACAGCGGGATCATTCGTCGGCCTCCTCACCCTTGGCCACCGGCCGCGCGACGGCGATGGCGCCGATCAGCGCTGCAAGGAGCAGAACCGACGCAACCTCAAACGGCACCAGGTAGCGATTGACATCGACCAGCGAGGTGCCCAGGACCGTCAGGCTGGTGTCCGCCGCGGCAAGCTCCGCCGGCACCGCCTGGAAGGCCGGATGCTGCCAGATCAGCGCCAGCAGCCCGCCCAGCAGGACGACCGCGCTGAGAAGGGCCACCCACCAAGTCCGATTGTGCGTCGGTCCGGAATCGGCCATCACCCGCCGGGTCAGCATGACGGTGAAGATGATCAGGATGGCGATCGCGCCGATGTACACCACGACCTGCACGACGGCCAGGAAGTTGGCGTTGAGCAGGACAAACAGCACGGCCACTCCGGCCAGGCTGACGATCAGCCACAGGGCAGCATGCACCAGCTTGGGCGACGCGACCACCATCACGCCCGCCAGGAGCGTGACGAAGCCGGTCACTAGGAAGATGATCTGCAACACGCTCATCAAGCACGTCTCCGTCGACAGACTCAGCGGGCAGCGCTGGCCGACACAGCGGCGCCCGCCCGCAGTTCCTCTTCGCGCCGGCGAACCGTGCGGCCGTGCAGCGCTAGCGCGCCCCACACGCCCGCGGCCATCACGACATTGGCCGCCAGGAGGGCCAGGATGCGGCTCCACCCCTGCTCGACGGCCAGCTTGTTGACCACGGCGGTCACGGCAACAATGAGCAGCGCCAGCGGGGTGAGGAATTTCCAGTTCAATGCGAGCAGCTGATCGATGCGCACGCGCGGGAAGGAGCCGCGGATCCACACCGTCACGAACCAGACCGCGATGGTCTTGAGGAAGAAGTAGAACAAGCCGAGCAGCGGATACTGCTCCGCTCCCGGACCACGCCAGCCGCCCAGGAACAGCGTGGAGAACAAAGCGCCCACGGTGAAGGCATGCAGGAAGTCTCCGACGTAGAACATGCCAAACGCCAGGCCGCCGTACTCGACGTTGAAGCCTGCGACGATCTCAGACTCCCCTTCCGTCAGGTCAAACGGAGCGCGGCCGTTCTCAGCGATCGACGAGATCAGGTAGACCAGCGCCGCGAGCGGTGCGGCGACAATGAACCACATCTCGCTCTGTGCCTCGACGATCCCCACGACGCCCATGGTACCGGACAGCATCGTCGGGACAAGCAGCATCAGCACCATCGGGATCTCGTAGGACACGAGCTGCGCCACGGCGCGGAACGCACCCAGCATCGCGAACTTGTTGTTGGACGACCAGCCGGCCATGATGATGCCCAGTGTGCCAATGGCGCCCACCGAGACGAGGTACAGCACCCCGACGTTCAGATCGGTACCCCTGAAGCCTGGTGCGAGCGGCACAACGGCCCACATCCCGATGATGGACATCACCACCAGGAGCGGCGCCAGCCAGTAGAGCGGCTTGTCGATGCCGGCCGGGACCACGATCTCCTTGCCGATCAGCTTGACGAAGTCGGCGATCGTCTGGAAGATTCCGAACGGCCCGATGCGGTTCGGGCCATAGCGGTCCTGGAAGCGGCCGAGCATCTTGCGCTCCGCGACGATCAGGAAGAAGCAGGCGAACAGCAGGACGATGGCCATGACCCCCGCGCCGAGGAAGCGCAGCAGCGTCAGCGCGGCCGACGACTCCATCCCCCAGCCGGTCAGCAAGTCCATGAACCAGCGCCCGATCAGTCCAAAGGGATCACCCATACTTGCTCCGCTCCTCCACGACACACACACAATCGTGGCTGATGTCCTCAGTCCATCAGCCACTCCTTCGCTCCTACGGCCGGCCTACACCCACTCGAGGGCGCCCTTGCGCCAGGCGTACAGCAATCCAGCCGCCAGGATCAAGAGGAAGAGCACGCCTTCGAGGACCATGTACAGCTGCATCTGGCTGTAGGCCACAGCCCACGGGAACAGGAACACCGCTTCGACGTCGAAGATGACGAAGATCAGGGCGAAGATGTAGTACGACGCCCGCAGCTGGACCCAGGTATCCCCGACCGTCTCCATACCGCACTCGTAGGTTGTGCCCTTGATGGCGTTCGGCTTGCGGGGGCCGAGGATGATGCCCATCAGGACGGCCACGGCGGGCAGGAGCAGGCCGATAGGCAGCAAGAAGGCCACAAAGACCCACGGATCGTGCATGCTCACTCCTGAAGAGGGGGCGGCGCCGGTGTTGTCGGGACGGGGCGGACAATCGGCGGGTGACGCGCGCCCGCCGCTTCAACTGCCCACCCGGCTCGCCGGGCCCAGATTAGGGATGAGTTTATCATGAGAGCCATCGAGCGTCAAAGAAGGCGGGGCGCGGCATAGGCGCGCCCCTCATCACGGGCCCGGTTCTCGGGCACATTGACTGGAAGGGACAACGGCCGGAGGGGCCTCCGGTGACCGGATGCTACCATCCGCGGGTGCTCCCCTCTGCATCAGCAACCGACTGAGACGCATTTCTGGCCCGTCGTCCGGAGGCGCACCTCCTCCAGACAAGCGCTTGGGGCGGCCTGAAGGAAGCTTTCGGCTGGACGCCCCATCGGCTCATCGCCGGCAACGCGGGCGCCCTGCTCCTGGAGCGGCGCCTCGCTCCTGGACTGCGCATCGGATACGTGCCCATGGGTCCGGTGGGTGACTGGGTTCCGGATCTCATCCCCGCCCTGCTGTCTCTCACCCGGTCTCTTCGATGCTTTGCCCTGAAGCTCGAGCCCGACGCACCGGATGGGTCGCCACTCGCCGATCAGCTGCACGCCCTCGGCTTCAGCCCTAGCCTGCACGCTGTGCAGCCGCGCCGCTCGCTGGTCGTCGATCTGGCGCCGGATGAGGACGCGATCCTGGCCCACATGCACCAGAAGACGCGCTACAACGTCCACCTGGCCGAGCGCAAGCAGGTTCGCGTCCGGCCGTGGGACGACCTCCCCGCTTTCGGCGAGATGATGCAGACGACGGCGGCCCGCGATCAGTTCGGCGTTCACACCCCTGCCTACTACGCCCGCGCGTTCAAGCTCTTCCACACACAGGGCGAGTGCGAACTGCTGCTGGCCGAGTTAGAAGGACACCCGCTGGCGGCGCTGATGGTCTTTGCCCGCGGCCCGCGTGCCTGGTACCTGTACGGCGCCTCGACAGACGAGGAACGCAACCGCATGCCCACCTACGTGCTCCAGTCGGAGGCGATGCGCTGGGCGCGCCGGCGCGGCTGCCGGACCTACGACCTGTGGGGCGTGCCCGA
>JAPLGR010000320.1 GCA_026390045.1 Chloroflexota bacterium
GGCGAGCCTCGCTTCGCGTCGCGGCCAGCCCGGCCGCCACCAACACGTCCACGATCGTCTGCCCGTGCGCAAGCTGGAAGCTCTGCATCGCCTCAGGCGCGCCCTGCTCCTGGAACACCTGCCGGAATGCGTGTTCCGCAGGCGCGACGAATTCCTCGCCGTGGTAGATGGCGACGATTTCTCGCGCCAGGCGCATCTTGACGTCGCGCGGGTGCAGCGATCCACCGGCCAGTCCCTGCTCGATGGCCGCGATCTCGGCCGGCGTCAGGCGCGTCACCAATCGGAAGTACGCGCCCATGGCCGCGTCCGGGATACTCATCACCTTGCCGTACATGTCGTCCGGCGTGGCCCGCAACGGAATATGGTTGCCCAGCGACTTGCTCATCTTAACGACGCCGTCCGTGCCCGGCAGGATGCCAACGATGATCCCGATGTTCGGCCTCTCCCCCATGAACTCCATCAGCTTGCGTGCGGCGGTGATGATGTTGAACAGCTGGTCTGTTCCGCCGACCTGCACATCAGCGCGCAGGCTGTAGGCATCATAGCCCTGCATCAGGGCGTAGAAGGTCTCGTGCAGGTAGATGGCGTCGCCGTCGTCCCATCGCTTGCGGAAATTGTCGCGGGTCAGGAACTGCTGCAGCGTGAAGTTCGACGCCAGGCGGATCAGTGCCGCCAGGTCAAGCTTCGAGAGCCACGCGTCGTTGTACTCGATGCGCGTCGTCTTGGGATCGAGGATCTTGAACGCCTGCTGCGCATAGGTCTCGGCGTTGGCGGCGGTCTCCTCCGCCGTCAGCTGCGGGCGCAGCTTGTTCTTGTCCGACGGGTCGCCGATCAGCGAGGTGAACCGGCCGATGAGGAAGGTCACATCATGGCCGAGTTCCTGGAACTGGCGCAGCTTGCGCATCGGCACGGTGTGCCCCAGGTGCAGATCGCTGGTGCGCGGGTCGAAACCGCAGTAGACGCGCAAGGGTCGCCGCGCCCGGGCGGCCTCCGTCAGCCTCGATTTGAGCTCGGCGGCCATGGCGCCCTGCAGGGCGTCGTCCCCGTATTCGGTACCCTGCATCAGCAGCGCGACCTGATCGTCGATCATCATGGAGCCCATCTCTCTGCCTCCGTGGGCCACAACAGAACAGCGTGGCACCCCTCGCGCCACGCTGCCAGTCTACTCCCGATGACTGCCGGCTCTCACCTCGGCGCGGGGCGCGTCCGACCGAGGGAGCCCCTCGGGCGGCTTCCGGCGTAGATCATCTCCCGGGCGCGCAACGGGTGAGGCGTCACCATGCGCCGGAGCATACCACAGCCGACCTCGCCAGCCAACTTCCAGGGCAGCGCGTTGAGCGTCGCCTCCACCTGGCTTATAATCCTCAGTCGACCAGGAGGATCGATGCCTCGCTCGCCGTCCAAACCCGTGCCAACGCCGGGATGACGCACATCACACCTTCTTCGAGATGCTCGGCAATTGGTCCTTCGGCGACTACTACAAGCAGGAGGCGATCCCCTGGGCGTGGGAGCTGCTCACCCGCGTCTGGGGCTTGCCGGCCGACAGGCTGTGGGCGACGTGCTTTGAGGATGAGCAGGGCATCGTCCCACGCGATGACGAGGCGGCCGATATCTGGCGCCAGCAGCCCGGGATTCGCCCGGATCACGTCCTGTACTTCGGGCGCAAAGACAACTTCTGGGAGATGGCCGACACCGGCCCCTGCGGCCCGGACAGCGAGATTCACATCGACCTCGGTCCCCAGGCCTGCGAACGGTCGAGCATCCCTGGCCATGTCTGCAGCGTGAATGGTGACTGCCACCGTTTCCTCGAGCTGTGGAACCTGGTCTTCATCCAGTACAACCGCTCCGGCCCGACCGCGCTGGAGCCGCTCCCGGCCAAGCACGTCGACACGGGCATGGGCTTCGAACGCGTCGTCGCAGTCCTCCAGGGCGTCGACTCGACCTACCGGACCGACTTGATCCGGCCTGTGCTCGACCGGATCCAGTCGATGGCCGGGCACTCAAGCGCCCAGGTCGAGGAACTGATCACGCCCTACCGGGTGATCTCGGACCACGCCCGTGCGGCCGCGTTCCTGATCGCCGACGGCGTTGTGCCGGGCAACATCGGGCGCAACTACGTGTGCCGCATGATCATCCGGCGCGCCAGCCGTTTCGGCGGCAAGGCCGGCTTCACCAAGCCGTTCCTGGCCGGCGTGGCGGAAGCGGTGATCGAGACGTACGCCGAGGTTTACCCGGAGCTGGCACGTCATCGCGCGACCATCCTGTCGACTCTCACTGATGAGGAGCGCCGCTTCCAGCGTACGGTCGATACGGGCGTTACTCACCTAGCCAGTGTGCTCGCGGATCTCCGCGCCGCCGGCGGCACGGTTCTGCCAGGTAGCTCCTCATCGGATGCGTACACAACCTACGGCTTGCCCTTCGAGATCACACGCGACATCGCAAGGGAACAGGGCATGGACGTCGACGAGGCCGGCTTCCTGCTCGCCATGGAAGAGCATCGCCAGGCATCGGGCGCAGGGCAGGAACTGGGTGACCTAGTGGAGGAAGGCGTCGAGGTCTATCAGGCGCTGCTCACCAACCTGCAGCAGAGCGGCGCGCTTAAGGACGGAGGGGTGCGCCAAGATCCGTACTCCGGGCTGCAGCTTGAGGCGCCAGTGGTTGCCCTGCTGGCCGGTGGGCAGAGGGTTCAGTCCGCCGGGCCGGGCGACGCCGTCCAGGTCGTCCTGCCCGAGACGCCGTTCTACGCCGAGTCCGGCGGCCAGGTCTCCGATCAAGGGACGATCGTCTCGCTCCGCGAGCCGCGCTGGGAGATCGTTGTGGAGGACGCGCAGAAGCCGGTAGGAGGGTTGATCGTCCACCTCGGCCGCGTCACCAAGGGCAGCCCTCGTGAAGGCGACCAGGCGCGGGCTGTGGTCGACGCCAGCCGGCGCTGGGACATCATGCGCAACCACACGGCCACCCACCTGCTTCACGCGGCGCTGCATCGCGTCCTCGGCGAGCACGCTCGGCAAGCAGGATCGCTGGTCGCGCCCGATCGCCTCCGGTTCGACTTCACGCATTCGCAAGCGATGACGGCGCAGGAACTGGCGCAGGTTGAAGCGCTGGTCAACGAGGCCGTCCTGGAGAACTACCCGCTGGATATGGTTGAGCGGCCCCGCGAAGAGGCGATCGCAGAAGGCGCCATGGCGCTCTTCGGCGAAACGTACGGCGAGCGCGTGCGCACGATCACCATCGGGCACAGCGGCCAGAGAGTATCGTATGAGCTGTGCGGCGGCACGCACGTCCCTGAGACAGGCGTCATCGGCGCCTTCCTGATCACGAGCGAGGGCAGCGTCGCCGCGGGCATCCGCCGCATCGAGGCCGTTACAGGACGCGGGGCGCTCCAGCTCATCCGGTCACGCCTGAAGACTCTGGACTCGGCAGCCGATCGTCTAGGGACCACCCCCGATTCTGTCCCCGACCGCATTCAGAGCCTGCTCGAAGAGAAGGACCGATTGGCCAAGGAGGCCGCGGCAGCAAAGACATCGTCGGCCCAGACAGCGTTTGATGGCCTTGCGCCCACGATGATCGGAGAAGTTGCGGTCCTTGCGGCCATCCTCCCAGACGCTGACGCCGACACCCTCCGGTCGCTAGCCGACCAGTTCCGCGCCAAACACACATCGGGCGTGGCTGTGCTGGCGTCCGTGTCCGACGAGCGTCCTGTCATCATCGCCGCCCTCACCCAGGATCTGGTAGCACGCGGCTGGAGGGCTGGTGATCTGGTGAAGGAAGTCGCTCAGGTCGTCGGCGGGAGCGGAGGGGGAAAGCCGATGCTGGCGCAGGCCGGAGGCAAGGACGCCTCTGCCCTTCCGGCCGCGCTCGCCCGCGTCGTTCCCTGGGTGCACGCCAGGATCGGCTGACACTCCGGTGCCACGAGGCCGCATGGAAGGACCCGCGCAGCGGCGATGAAGGTCCAGATCCTCCAGCTCGATCCTCAGGATGACATTGCATCAACGCGTGACAAGCTCGCCTGGGCTCAGGCGCAGCGCGTCGTGCTGGTGTGGCCGGACCGGGCACGTCTCCTGCGAAAGCGGCTCGACCTCGTGCTGCTACGTCGCCAGGCGGCGCGCCAGGGTGTCGAACTAGGGATTGTGTCGCGCGACCCGATTGTCCTGGAGCACGCTGCCGAGCTCCGCATTCCCGCCTTCCGCTCCTCAACTCGCCTGCCAGAGGAGACCTGGCAAGCCGACTGTGATTTCTCACTCCGTCTCCCGGCGAGGCCCGAACCGCGGGCCGCGGCGAATCCCCCGGCGCGCAGCCAGACGCGCCCCATGCCCGCCTGGCTGAGAGTCCTCGTGTTGACCATCCTCGTGCTAGCACTGTTGGTCGCAGCGGCGGCGCTCCTTCCCTCGGCGACGATCACGGTATACCCAGAGACGCTTGAGCAAGAGGAGACGGTGGTCTTCACCCTCGATCCGCAAGCGCAGGTGCCCGGCGCGGACGGACACGTTCCTGCGCGGCAGGTCCTGCTTCGCCCGTCAGGCAGCATCCGCGTGACAACTACCGGGGCGACCCTCGTTCCCGGGTCCTCCGCTTCGGGTGAAGTGACCTTCACCAATCTGACCGATGACCTCGTGCTCGTCCCCGCCGGCACCGGTGTCTTGCCTGCTGGTCGCCCTGACCTGCGGTTCACAACGGCAGCCGATCTCTCGCTTCCGGCCAGCAAGGGCGCCTCGGCAACCACGCGCGTCGTCGCCGCCGATCCCGGTGTTGCGGGCAACCTTCCCGCGGGCACTCTCAACGCGATCGATGGACCTCTCGGGCTCAAGGCGAGCGTCGATCAACCAGACCCGCTGACCGGCGGGACTCAGACCTCGCGCGCTGCTGTCGCCTCTGCGGACCACGCTGCAGCTCTTCGGATGCTCACGGAGCAGCTTCTCTCAGAGGCTGCATCGGAGATCGAAACGCAACGGAAGGACGGCGAGGCGCTTTCCGATGCGTCCTTACGCGTGACCAACACCCTCCAGAGCGAATTCGACCGTCAGGTCGGCGAGGCAGCAGATTCGGTGGGCCTCGACCTGAGCCTTGAGGTAACGGCCCTCGTCTATCAGCAGCAGGACGTCGATGATGCCGCGGCGCTTGTACTCGCGGCCAAGCTCCCCGCCGGCTCCAAGGTCGTCCCAGACTCACTCGCATGGTCGCTGACTTCGTCGGCGACCGCAGCTCCCGAATCGCTGCCTGCGCGCGTTCACCAGCAGCTGTACAAGCCGGTCCCGGCCGTGGCTGTGACGCGTGCGGCTCGCGGCAGGCATCCTTCCGATGCCACAGCGCGCATCGCGGCCATCCCTGGACAAGCGTCCGGACGCCCTGGGAGCCGCAGTGAGCGCACCCGTGCTGGCCGTGGATCCGGGCGAAGTGCGGATCGGCCTCGCGATCAGCGATCCCACACAGACCATCGCCCGTCCGCTTGAAGTCGTACGTCACGTCTCGCGCGCGGCGGATGCTCAGGCAATCCTCGAGCGGGCCGCCCGGCACGGCGCCGACACGATCGTGATCGGCCTTGCGCTCGACTCAGAAGGCGAAGTCGGTCCGCAGGCCCGCCGCGCGGTGCGCCTGGCCCAAGCTCTGCGCGAACTTACCCCGCTGAACATCGAGACATGGGATGAGAGCGGCTCGACAATAGCCGCGCGCCAGAACAAGCGGGATGATCCGCTGCTCGACGCGCGCGCGGCTGCCGTGATCCTGCAGGAATACCTGGATGCCCACCGCCCGACGTAGCAGGGGTTGGTCCTGCCTCACGCTGCTTCTCGCCTCGGTCGCCTGCGGATTGCTTGCGGGCGCAGCCCTGATCGCCATGACCCTTCCGAACGCCGTTGCGGCGCTCGGGCCGGCTGACCCGTCGCTCGAGCCCCTCCCGCGCGGCGCGCTTGCCGCGTACCTCATGCTCCGCCGCAACGCCGTGGACCAGCCCGCTGGCGACACCGGGGAGCTGATCGACTTCGAGGTCTCTTCGGGCGAATCGGCGTCGGCAGTGGTCCAGCGGATGCACTCGCTTCGGATCATCAACGAGCCACTCCTGCTGCAAGCGTACTTGCGCTACCTGGGCGTCGACCGCACGATCCAGGCGGGGCACTACAACTTGAGCGGCGCCATGACGCTCCGCGATCTGGCCAATTCGTTGCAGCACGCATCCATGCCCCCAATCGTCCTCACCGTGCCGGAGGGTTGGCGACTCGAGCAGATCGCCGAGATGTTGCTCGCGGCACAGGCGCCGTTCACACCAGAGCAGTTCGTCCAAGCTACTCGCCTCGGATCGTACTCACCCACCTTGCTCGCGGAGCTCCCTGATCCGACGAAGCTCGAGGGATTCCTGTTCCCGGACACGTACCACCTCACACGGGACAGCCAGCCGGCCGAGCTGGTGACCACCATGCTCGAGACCTTCGACGAACGCGTGGATCCCGAGCTGCGCGACGCCTTTGCACAACAGGGTCTCACGCTCTACCAGGCGGTCACGCTTGCCTCGATCGTCGAACGTGAGGCGATCGTGCCTGACGAACGGCCTCTGATCGCCTCGGTGTTCCTCAATCGGCTGGCACAAGGGATCAAGCTCGACGCTGACCCGACGGTGCAGTACGCACTCGGCCGGCAGCCGGACGGCGCCTGGTGGAAGCCGACCCTCACCCTGGAAGACCTACAGATCGACTCGCCCCACAACACCTATCTCTACGCCGGGCTTCCCCCGTCTCCCATCGCCAATCCGGGCCTCGAATCCTTGCGTGCCATTGCCTCCCCCGAAACCTCTCCCTACCTGTACTTCCGAGCGGCCTGCGACGGTTCGGGCCGGCACACGTTTGCTGAGACGTTCGAGCAGCACCTTCAAAACGCGTGCCCCTAGGCGCTGCGGCCTGCACATGGTGCCAGTTGACCCACCTGCCCCCCAGCGCGCGGGAGTGCTCTCGCGCACCCGCCATTCCGCGTAAACGAAGGTGACAATCTTCCTCCGCTTGTTCCCCGATGACGTTTTTCGCTCAAAGGCGGGAGGCCTTGCACTGCCCACTGATTCCTCCCTCCCGTAGGCTAAGTTTACAAGCAGGCTGGGCTGCGGGGGCCCCGCGCGTTCAGCGTTGTCCCGGCCCCTTCGGGGAGGCAATAAGATGGTATTCCGCAGACTGGCAGTTCTCATGCTCGCGTGTGTGCTGGCGCTGGTTGTGGTCTTCGTTGCTCGCACGCCTCAAGCCGAGGCCGTCACGGCGGCGTCGACCGATCCAGTGGCCCTCATCCACGCATCGGCTGCGACAGAGTTGCCGCCACCGGCTCAGGACACCTGTCAGCACTGCCACCTGACCGGCGAGAACACCGCGCTGTTCTATCCGTTCGGACGCTGGGTGATCTTCGGCGTCTTCGGCGCCGTCTTCGCCTATGGCGGCTGGAGGCTGGGCAGCAAGTGGACAACCCGCGCGCCCTGGAAGCCTCTGCTGGCGCGCGCCGTCGGCTGGACGGAGGAGCGCTTCCACCTCAAGGAACCGCTCGGCAAGATCCTGTCCAAGCCAGTCCCGATGTTCGCCACGCGCTGGTACTACTGCCTGGGCGGCATTAGCTTCGCGTTGTTCGCAATCCTGGCGGTGACGGGCATCATGCTGGCCTTCTACTACCAGCCGACGCCCGAGGGCGCCTACGCCAGCATCCAGTACATCGAGACCCAAGTCCTGTTCGGCTCGGCCGTGCGCTCCATCCACCACTGGGCGGCCAACGGGATGGTCGTCGTGGTCATCGCCCACATGCTTCGCGTGTTCATTACCGGCGCCTTCAAGACGCCGCGCGAGCTGAACTGGGTGAGCGGCGTGTTCCTGTTCGTGATGACGCTGGCCTTCGGCCTCACCGGCTATCTGCTCCCGTGGGACCAGACGGCCTTCTGGGCCAGCACCGTGGCAACCGAGATCGCAGGCGCGGAGCCGGCGATCGGAAACCTGGCGCTGGTGCTGCTGCGCGGCGGCTGGGAGGTCACTGGCGTGACACTGAGCCGCTTCTTCGCGGCGCACGTGATGGTCCTGCCCGTCATCATCGTGGTGTTCATGGTCGCCCACTTCTTCATGATCCGGCGCCAGGGCATCGCCCGGCCGCTCTAGGCCAGGCCGGAGGATCGAGATGAGCGAACACACTGAGAAAGACGAGAAGACGATCCCGTTCTTCCCGACCCATATCACGACCGAGGCATGGGTCGTGGTGGGGCTGATGGTGCTGGTGCTGGTGGTGGGCATCATCGGCCTCATCTCGCCGATCGGGCTGGGAGAGCCCGCCGACCCGATGAACACGCCCCTGCACGTTAAGGCGCACTGGTACTTCGTCTTCCTGCAGGAGATGCTCAAGTACGTTCCCAAGAACATCGGCGTCGTGCTGCCGGTGCTGGGAGTGATTGCACTGGCGCTGTGGCCGTTCTTCGACAAGCGCGCTGACAGCCGTCGGGCGCGGACCATCCGCGTTGTCCTAGTCATAGTGGTCATGGCCGCCGTTGCGGTGCTGACGGTCATGGGGATGCGCGCCTAGTCGGGCCGCGACGGTCGATGACACCGAGGGAGCGATCGATGACACAGACACAGAAGCCGGTCTCCCGGCAAGGGTTCATCAAGGTAGTCAGCGGCCTGCTGGGGGCAGTCGGCCTGGGCGCATTCGTCGGCCCGGCCATCGCCTACTTCTGGCCGAAGAAGCTGGAGGAGGTCCCTTCCGAACCCGTTGCGGTAGGGCCTGCCGATTCGCTCAAGGTGGGTGACTACCAGACGATCAGCTACGGTCGCTATCCGGCCATCGTGCTCAACACGCCCAATGGGATTCGCGCCTACCGGGCAGTCTGCACCCATTTTGCCTGCCTTGTGAAGTATGAGGGCGCTGAAGATGTGATTGCCTGCCCATGCCACGCCGGCTACTTCCGCTCCGACGACGGCGCGGTCATCTCCGGCCCACCCCCGAAGGAACTGACGGCGATCCCCTGGTTCATCAAGGACAACAATCTCTACATCGGGGGTGAAGCGTGACCACCCAG
>JAPLGR010000347.1 GCA_026390045.1 Chloroflexota bacterium
CTGCAGACCAGGATCGAACGACTGGAGCAGAGCCTCCGCCAATGATCCCTGTCGCCCCGGTTCCCCGGTTCGCCGTGATCCCGTCGTCCGTAGTCCTGTCGTCCGTCGTCCGTAGTCCTGTCGTCCGTCGTCCGTGGTCTCGTTTCGAGCAATGCGCCATGCGCCACGCCAGAGATATTGAACTTTTAACGCAACGTCCCCCTTTACAAGGTGACGAAAGTGGCAACGTCCCCCAAAAACGTCCCCCAAAAAGCGCGCCAAACATGAACCGACCGGCGGGAGGGGGAGCGCCTGATGCTCCTGGCTTGCCAGCCTGCCAATCCTCAAGTCTTGACGGCCTTGCGCGTTGATCTTGGTCTGCCCTTCAGGCATCCTCGCGTGTCCGCTTCCTAGCTGGGCAACCGTGGGCAATAACCTCAAACGTCGCACGCCGAATGGTCAACCGGTGCCTGCGGCAATAAGTACAATAAGTATCCTACGTCCCCCTTTACCGCCGACCAGCGACGGGCCGTGCAGGTGTTCGAGCTGGAGCGTTGGTGTCCCCATATTCTTTCATGTATGACGGCCCGACCACGTCAGGCCTGAAACGCACGGTCGAGACTGCCCCTATCTCTATTAGCCTGCGAAGGTCGGGCTAGCAGTCTGTTGAAAACCTCCGATCATCCGCCTCTTGATGATCGCTGCCCTCTGTCTTCTGTTCTCTGACCTCTGCCCTCTGACCTCTGCCCTCTGACCTCTGACCTCTGACCTCTGACCTCTGCCCTCTGGCTGACTCATGAGCAGGGATTTGGCAAGGTGACGCAAGCGCCAGCGTCTTTCGGGGCTACCGACTCCACTCGATCCGAGGTCCTGAGCGTCGCCCGCCAGGTGGCGGTGATCGTGCGGCGTGTGATCCCTGATCCGGCCTACCGCGTATTCTTGTTCGGCTCGTGGGCGTTGGGGAAGGCCAGAGCACGATCGGACATCGACGTGGGTATCGAGGGACCTTCGGCAGTGGATCCCGCCGCGATGCTCCAGATCCGAGACGCCTGCGATGCCCTTTCGACACTTTTTACCGTCGATGTGGTGGACGTAGCGCGGCTGGCACCGACGGTCCGCCACCTTGCGACATCCCGGGTGATAGGATTGGAGGAGGGGTGAGGTGGAGAAGGCCAAGTCCGCACCGCGCATGGAAGCCTTCGAGCGCGCTCTGAGGCGATTCGTGGAAGGACTTGCAAAGCCAGAGGATGCGATCGTCCGCGATGCCTGCATCCAGCGGTTCGAGTTTACGTTTGAGATGGCGTGGCGCGCGCTTCAGGAGTATGCGCTGGGGGAAGGGGTGGAGTGCACCTCGCCGCGTGATTGCTTTCGCGTCGGCTTTCGCATGACCCTCCTGAAGAATGATCCGGGCTGGCTTGCCATGGTCGAGGATCGCAATCGCACCTCCCACACGTACGATGAAGAGAGTGCCCAGGATATCTTCCGGTCCTTGCCAGGATATGTCGGGCTATTCACGCAGTTGCTGGAGCGACTGCAAGAGGGGTATCGGCGGCGTGCCGCCGAAGGTCTATGAACGGCCTGACCGACCGCATACCCTCTCGAAAACGCGACTCGTTTGGAAGCGTCTTGTGAAGCCCGACGAATCTCGGGATGTTTTCGCTCTCGGCTTCCGGTCTGCGCTCCCCTCTGCCTTCTGATCTCTGATCTCGGCCGGCGCGCTTGACAATTCTTTAATGGGGGCCGGCAATTGAACTTATCGAGCAGCGTCCCGTCTGACGGGACCTGGGGTAACCACGTGGCGCGTTGCCGCTGGGGTTGGCGTGCAGGAGGTGGGGATGGCACCGTATGTAGAGCGAAACACGCAGGGCACGCTGGTGGTCGCCGGATCTCGCGTGAGCGTCGGG
Source organism: Chloroflexota bacterium (assembly GCA_026390045.1). Classification (GTDB taxonomy): domain Bacteria; phylum Chloroflexota; class Anaerolineae; order Anaerolineales; family E44-bin32; genus DYJB01. The sequence goes on from JAPLGR010000347.1 coordinate 1,884, forward strand.
TCGGTCGTGCGGGCGTTCTGGACGGGGGAGACTCCCGAGACCATCTGCCAGGCCTACCCCGCATTGAGCCTCGAGCAGGTCTACGGGGCGATTGCCTATTACCTGGCTCACCGTCCCGAGGTCGACGCCGAGCTCGCCACACACGACACGGAGGTTACGCGCCTGCGTGAGGATGCACGGGTCCGAAACGCCGACCTCCGATCCCGGTTGACCGCCGCGCAGCCCGCGCGCCCGTGACTGCTGTACGACTGCTCTTCGACGAGGATGCCGATCACCGCATCCTCCGCGGCCTCCGACGGGTGGCTCCCCAGATCGACGCATGCAGCGTCATCGACGTCGGCTTGGCGGGCCGGCCAGACCGAGAGATCCTCACCTGGGCGGCCACCGAAGGGCGGCTCCTGGTGACACGGGATGTCCACACCATGACCGCCGAGCATGCCGCGTTCGTCCAGGGCGGTCAGGGCTCCGCCGGGGTGGTGTTTATCCCGCACGATGTTCCAATCGGGCGAGCAATTGCGGATTTGATCCTCATCTGCGGGGCCTCCACGGCTGCCGACTGGGGCAATCGCACCGACTTCCTTCCCCTCTAGGAGAGAACCCCTCCGCCGGGTGGGCTGAAGTGCAAGGCGACAAAGGATGCAACGTTGCCCCATTCCTACGGCGGTGATGTCAGAGCAAGTTAACGTAGGCAACAACGGGTCCCCCATTACGAGCGTGCCGCCCTGGAAGCGCTGTCTCTCCCCATGTATCCCGAATTGACCGAGGAGCAAGCCCGCCACGTCATCCGGGCGCTGTCCTCTGCCCTCTGATCTCTTTGCCACATGCGGCGAGCGGAAGCGCAACCTGCAGTATTTGCCAAACACTCTTCAGAGAGCAGGTCCCCCAGTGAGAAGCGCCGACTTTGCCCGGCGCACACAACGTTCCCAAACACACTCTCACCATTTTGTGTGTGACGCGGTTATCGTCCATCGGCCCTTGTCAGGCTATACGGCTCCCATTATAATGTAGACCGTGATACGCTCATTCGCCGACGCTGGGACCGCGGATGTCTTCGACGGTCGGGATTCTCCTGCCGCAAGGCGCGCGTGCCCCCCGAGCCTCTGGCCGGTGGCGCAACGAAAGCTCGATCAGGTGAACCGGGTGCGCGACCTGAACGCGCTGGCCGTGCCGCCCGGGAATCGGCTCGAGCGGCTCAGGGGGGCGCGGGCAGGCCAGTACAGTATCCGTCTCAACGACCAGTACCGTCTCTGCTTTCGCTGGGAGGACGGCTATGCCGACGAAGTCGAGATCACGGACTACCACTAAGCCGATCCGGGGGGCGGCGGGACGGCGGCTGCCGACGCACCGGCCGCCGACGCATCCGGGCGAGATGCTGCT
>JAPLGR010000136.1 GCA_026390045.1 Chloroflexota bacterium
CTTGAGACGCCGGGCCGCCTCCTTGACGGTGAGTAGCGAATCCGCACCAATAGTGACATTTTCTTGCATTACCGGTGCATTAAACGTTGGGCGAAAGTCTCCCAAACCTGGCGAAGGCACGGAAAATGCTTCCTCCGAAACTTCCCCGGATTGCGAAGACTTGCCAGACCCTGCATCACTTGACTCACAGTGCGGGCAGGATTGGGGTGCAAGTGGTCGCTGGTTCAAATCCAGTCGCCCCGACTTCGTAGCCCCCGAGATTTCGCAAGGGTCTCGGGTTTTTTTTGTTGTGTCACCTGGGATTTCCTTTGTCCGGTGAGCCGCCTGGGTGCCCCCAATGGCCCAGGTGACATCCCAGGTGACATTTTTCGGCTTCACCGGGCGCTGGCCCCTGCCCCGTGCAAATGGCCTTCGCCAGCGATGCGGAGCCCACCGTCACGGACTATCGGTGGACCCCCGGAGTCGCCCGCAGCGAGCAGGTTCGCGTCGTAGGACGGCCTCCTGGACCGATGCTACTGTTTCCGGTTGACGGTGGATGCTCCCTGTCGCCCGGAGCGTGTACGCTGCCACCGTGGCGACCGCCGCCCTCGCCTGTCCCGCAAGCCACTCTGGATGACGGAGGGGCCATGTCGCCAAGGACACCTCCCCGATTCGTCCCACTCGTCGGAATGGTCACGCTCCTGCCCGGCACGGGCTGCTCCTGGATCTTCATCCAGAAGCCGCCGCCTGGCCCCGTCGAGCCCGTGCCACCCGTCGAGTGCACGTCCTCGAACGAGTACTCTGTGGTCGACTCCATCGTGGGCTGGCCGCGGTGGTAGCGGGATCGATCGTCGCAGGGTCGGGTCTGAGCGGTTTCAAAGCGACCAAGGCATGCCGGGATCTGCAGGAACATCAACTTGAGTGCGTGAGCGATGTCGAGGCCGCCTGTCTGACCTTGAAGGAACGGAAGCCGTAGGTTCCGTCCCGGCAGTAGATCCATGGCCCCCGCCCCCCTCGACTGTGCTGGCTCGCTCCTGCCGGTCACGCACCTCCAGCCGGGGGACCAGGTTCGCTGCGACTTCTGCGGGCGGGATGTCTACGTCAGGCCGCGGCCACCGGAAGGGTTCCGGGATCCGTGGCCTAGCTCGAAGGCCCCACGCATCTCGCTGCATTGGGCGAAGCCGATGAAGGAAATGAAGCCGGGGAACTGATCGGGCTCGCGGTGGGAAGAAAGCAAAGGCAGGCGCACGGAGTGGACACCTTCGCGTGCGCCACGCCCCGGGGGTCAGGGCGGTGCCTTTGCACCTCAACGATCCATGCGGAGCCGGCAGGCCGTCCAGCGGCAACGCGGGGTGGCCTGATTGCCGTAGCCGGAAAGGCGAAGGCCCCGCACTGGTCGAACCCCATGCGGTCACCGCCGGGGAACTGAGCACCGACCCCTGGCGCAGTTCACCGGATGCGCGATTCCAGGCGCATTGAGCCCCGTAGCCGAAGCTGGCGAAGGAGTAGAAGCGGGCGGCCCCGTCGCCAGGACCGCCCGCCTCGCGTGCCAACTTTTGGGAACGTCGTGCCTCACCTGGCCACGAACACGTTGTTGATTCGGACGTCCGTGCTCGCAACCGTGCCTGCAGTCGCAGGGACTCCAACGGCTGAGAAGATCCTCTTCATCGGAGAATTGGCTGGCCCGGCTACCGGAACGAGGGCCGATGGATCGACCGCGAGGAGCGAACCGTCGACTCCGAACGTGAATGTATGGGCCGTGTGATCCCATTTCACCAGCACGGTGTGGAGTCCGGTTCCCACCGACACGCCGCTGAAGGTGCCACTGCCGATCACGCTCACGGCCCCGCACTGGGGATTCGTGCATCGCATGATGCTGTAGGTGGCAGCGTCGGTCACAGCGGACAGGAAGACGCTCGCGAGGATGTCCCCGAGAGCGCTGTTGGGCGCACCGCCGTGGGTCCCATCGTTGAAGTAGCGCCCCTGGACCATGGCGTTGGCGTTGGTCCCCGCGCCCGTTGCCGTGAATCCCTTCATCGTGATGTCGGCTTGGACCGTGTTGACGGATTCGGGATCGCCAAAGATCACTCCGAACCCCTGGGACGAGTTCGTGCCAGCGCTGGTGGAATGGGCCGTCACGACCAAGGCGCCATCGGACAGCCCTACGGCGTGGGTGCCGCCGCTGCTCCACTTGTTCAGGCGAAGCTCGGGCGGGGCGCTGTTGCCTGGCGTTCCGCTGAAGTCGTCCCACAGGATGGGTGGCGCGCCGTCGAGTCCCACCTGCACCTGTGTGAACTGTGCCGTGATCTCGCCACTGCCACCGCCTGCCTGCGTCTGGTCCTGCGTGCGCGCAACCACCTGCGCGGCGGCGAATCCGGGGCCGGCAAGGGGCACACCGCTCCACCCGAGGGTGGCTGCCAGGTACGCCGATGGGTTGGCCGTTCCCGAGACGCCCGCCCCAAAGGTTCCACCGCCGATCAGCCAGTGAAATATCCCGGTCGCCTCGTCGAGGCTCAGTATGAAGGTGTAGTACTGGTCGTAGGCCGCCGGAGCGCCGGACAGCAAGCCTCCGGGTAGGCTGGCGAAGCCAGGGGGGTCACTGAAGGTGATGCTCGCGGTGCTGAGGATGGCACATGAGGCGTCGTCGCAGTGGGTTACCTGGCGGTAGGCCTGCAGCCCGGCGCCGTCGTCGCCAAGTCCAATCTCGGCGACCACGACGTCCTTGGCGCCGCCCGGGAAGTTGAGGCGACTCGCCGGCGGGCTGTAGATCAGGCGGACACCGGCCCGAATCTCTCCACCACCGGACCGCGAGGCGGTGGCGGCCGGCACCTTCATGAGGCCAACCTGCAGCGTCGTCACGCGACGGGTTCCAGCGTTTACCGCCGCCACGGATGAGTAGATGCTGTTGCGGATCGTCCGCGACTCCTCGTTGGTCATCGCCGTCGTGAGGAGGGCGGTTCCACCGGAGACCTGCGCGACCTGGCTCCCGGGCGGTTGCCAAAGGTGTCCGTCGAGCACCGGACCGCAGAGGGGGTCGTAGAGGGTGAGGCCATCAGTGCTGGCGGGTGTTGGCACTCCGCAGCCCTGATCGGACAGCAGGCCCTCGCCCCCGGCGCCGCTTGCGGTCGCGGCGAAGTAGTACGCCACTCCGTTCGTCAGGCCGGTGACGGTCGTCGAGGTTCCCGAGGCCGCCACGCGTGGACTCGCGGTGGAGACGGGGGCCGTCGTGGAGTAGTAGACGTGGTACCCCGTGGCACCATCGCTTGCCGACCAGGAGAGCGCGACCTGGGAGTTCTCGGGAACAGCTCGCAGCGCCGTGGGCGCGAGCGGAGGAACAAAGACGTAAGCGGCGCTTCCAACGGGACTGTCCGCGTAGCCTCCGGCCGCGGCGAAGGCCTTCACGGTCATCGACGTGCCCACGGAGATGGGCGTCGAGTAGGTCGACGACGATGCCGTCGGCGTCGAGCCATCCGTCGTGAAGTGAATGGTGGCCCCTGCCGTTGCCGTGGAGAGAGTCACCGCCTGCGCCGAGATGTACGTGCCCGCCGGGAGGCTGAACGTGGGTGTGGCGGCCTGAGGCAACGGTTCGCTATTGCACCCCGATAGCGCCAGCAGTGTTCCTGCGGTCAACAGCAATCGCTTCGCGTTCATGGGTTCCTCCTTCTGCACGGAGCACCCGCGACGCACGATGCGGACGGAGTGCCCAACCCCACGACCTGGGATGCCCCACCGATGTGACACCCGCGCCGACGATGTCGGCGCTGACGGCATTCGCGGCCTGCGGCCGGACCAGCGGCCATGGCAACTCCCCCTGCGTGCAAGCGTGCGCGCCCGGCACGGTGGCTGCCACCCGCCTGGCCACGCCTGTTGGGGTGACTTGGCTGGGTGAACCAGGCGGGGGTGTATGGCGCCGGGCGGTCCAGATAGGCGTCCGGCACGCAACACGACCCGCATGGGCCTACGTCGCGATGGCGATGCGCTCACCCGCCGTCGCTGACCCGCGCTGCCGCTTCTTCACGTTCCGGCTCGTGGGCGACGGCCATCATCGCCTGGTCGCTCTTGCCGGAAGCGTCCGTGCCGACCTTTGCGAACACGGTGGTCTCCACCGAAACTGGTTCGATCGTCATCGGGTCCGCCGTCACGGCAAACCTGGGCAGCACGCCGGTCACCGCGTACCAGATCAATATGACCCTCGGTGCAAACCCAGGCCCGACGGCCCATGACCTGGGCTACGTCGACACGACCGTGACACCGAACCGGCCATACACGGGCGACAGCACCGGCGTGAACACCGGTAACACCGCTGCGACGAGGCCTACGACGCTCGACGGCAGGTCCTATCTCGTGAAGCAGTAGCGGTGCGCCCGGGGGAGTTGCCGGGGCAGTGAAGGCGAAATTGATGAAGGCGACGAAGCCAGGTGAACCTGGCCCTGTGGACCCGCTGCCGCATCACCGCGTCACGGGGGAAGCCGCTTCGCGATCGCTTCGAGGAGCTCCTCGGTGTCGGGCCATTCCCCGCTGTCGAGCTTGGAGTAGATCACCTCGTGGTTGAAGGTGACCTCGAAGGACGACCTCCTCCCGCTATTCAGACTGACGCCGACCTTGCCAGAGAACCTGTCGGTGATCGCTTGCCCGAGACCTCGGGCCTTGGGGAGATAGTTTCAAACCGTGCAGTATTCGATCGTGACCATGCTGGCTCCGTTGTATCGAGAGGCGACGGCCTCTCTTCTCCAGGCGTGGCCGCCCGCTCTCCGCCTGCTCTCCACGCTCTAGGAACCAATCTAACGGCGCGCCGTCAAGTGCGACGGCTTTCGCGTGGCTCCGACGCCCCCTCGACTGTCACGGCTCGCCCACCGTGCCGCCGCCGGATGGCCTCACCGACCCGTGGCGGGGTTCACCAGATGCGCGAGTCCAGGTGAATCGGTTCCCAAGGGAGAAGCTGGCGAAGGAGCAGACCGTCAACGAAGCGGGAAGCTGAAGCGTGTGACCCGCTGGCCGTAAGGACATCGAGTGGCGCGATGCTCATGTCCATCCGGGTCCGGCACCTCGAGGATCACTCCGCTGGCGTGCAGCAGCCGCGTTGGCAAGGGCCGCCAGCGTTCTAGGCTCAACGCCGGGGTCGCGGCGAAAGCTCTCTGCGACCCCAGCAGCCCACGCGGCGTATCTGTCAGAGAAGCGAGGGCCGACATCCATGCCATCCACCGTCACGCCCCATTGGTCCTGGTCGAATGGAAACACACGGATGGTGTGCCCTCGAGCCGTGTAGTGGCGGACCTCGTCAGGATCCCGTTCCATGCGCAGACGGTACGCGCCCGGGCATGTAGGTAGTTTCCCGCATCCTGGACTTTCGGGGCGTATGGGGAGGTTCAACGTCGCCTGCGGGGGCTAGCAAAATATTACCCAGCTTTCGAGCCGTGGCCCACGCACCCCTCGACTGTCCCGGTCGATTGGCTACGGGACCTGGCGCGTCGCTTCGACGGTGGCAGAGCAACTGATGTAGGTGGGCGTGCACTGGGCGATCCCGTAATTGCCCTTCATCCTGTCTCCGACGAGCGTCACAGCCACGTGCTCGCGAAGGGTGCAGCCACCCTGCGACGGGGTCCAGGACCATTCGATGTACAACTGCTCGCCCTGGACGTGTCCTGTCGCGCCGTTCGCCGGGTCCGGTGCCGGAGCGGAAACCGTGACGTTGCACCCGGTCTGCGAGAGGGTCCAGACCCTCCTCCCGTAGCAGAGGTTCGGCACTCCTCCCCACGGCACGGGGGAAAGGCTCCACGTTCCTGCGAAGTCGACGCACGCCGGGCCGGAGTCACCCGCTCCGCACGCCGCTCCCGCCAGGACGGCGAGGACGGCCCACTGCCGCAGTGCGTGGACCACGCTGGAGCGCATCGCATTCCAAGCAGAGCAGCCCGCCGCAGGCTCCGTCAAGGCGCCGGGTGAATTGCGACGTCTGCGGCGTTGCCTTCGGGCACCGACGTCTCCCGGCCTCCGGCGAGACGCCGGGGTGGTAGCATCGGATCCAACCCTGGAAAGGACTCCCCCTTGACCCGTCTCCTTCTTGCTTCAGGGATCGCTCTCGCCACGCTCGGCGTCACCGGCTGTGCCAGCACCAGCGTCACGCAGCTGTGGCGAGATCCGAACTACCGCTCCGGGCCGGCGAACCGGATCTTCGTCGTCGCCGCGATACCGAGCAACGCAAGGCCGGCCGAGTTCGAGAACGCGCTCGCCCAGGCGCTCACCGCCAAGGGCTTCCAGGCCACTGCCCGGTCGAGCGTCT
>JAPLGR010000572.1 GCA_026390045.1 Chloroflexota bacterium
GCCCACCTGATGGCCGATGTCCCCGGTGTAGTGCTGCCTCCCGAACTCATCAAGCGCATGGACAATGCCAAGGACGAGAAGGAAGAAGGCGTGGCCATCGCCCTCGAGATCATCGAGAAGCTTCGCAACACCAAGGGAATCCACGGACTGCACATCATGGCGGTGCACTGGGAGGAGATCATGCCGCGCCTGATCGACGAGTCCGGGCTTCCCAAGCCAGTACGCGAGTCAGCGGTCCCGGCTTAGGACCTCTGCGCGGCGCATGATCGAGAACGGGATCTTCCCGACGACGGGCGGACGCGGCATCGCCCCTGAGTTCCCCACCTGCCCCCGGCATGGCACCTTGCGCTCCGTCATCCTGACAGAGACCGGCCAGGACGTCCGCCTGTGCGCCAACTGCGCCAGCTGCGAGAACCTGACCACCCCCGGGATGGATCTCACGCTGGGCGAGATCGTCCGCGCGGCGGCGCGCAATGACCCGCAAGCCCTCACCTGCGCGACGCTTTCGGCCAGTGAGGACTTGCTACTCCGACCCATCACATGCACGGCCGGCCTATCCCTCCCGTCGATCCTGATCGCTCTGCAGCGCGAGGCGGAGCTTCGCGGGCTCGCCCCGTCGTCCGAGGCGCCACCTCCATGAGGGCCCCACAATGAAGATCGCCATCACCGGCAAGGGCGGCGTGGGTAAGACCACGCTCACCAGCCTGCTGGCCTACGCGTATGCCGAACGGGGCTTCACCGTCCTGGCCATCGACGCCGATCCATCCCCGTGCCTCGGGGGCGCGCTCGGATTCCCGGAGGAGCTGATTCGCGGGCTCACACCGATCGCCGAGATGGAGGAGCTGATCTACGAGCGCACCGGCGCGCAGCCCGGAACGATCGGCGGCTACTTCAAGCTCAACCCCCGGGTCGACGACATTCCCGACCGTTTCTCGGCCGTACATCGCGGTGTCCGCCTGCTCGAGCTGGGAGCGGTGAAGATGGGAGGCTCAGGCTGTATCTGCCCCGAGTCCACCATTCTGCGCACGCTGGTCACCCACATCCTGCTGCGCCGCAATGAGGTGGTGTTGCTGGACATGTACGCCGGGGTCGAGCACCTGGGCCGGGCGACAGCTGACGCGGTGGATGCCCTGCTGATCGTCGTCGAGCCGACGGCGCGCAGTCTCGGGACGGCGGAACAGATCAAGGCGCTGGCCGGAGATCTCAAGCTGACGCGCCTGTACCTCTTCGGCAGCATGGTGAATTCCGCGGACGACCGGGGGTTCATCCGCGATCACTCGCCGGGGCTTCCGGTCCTGGGGTTCCTGCCGGTTGATCCGGGCGTTCGCCAGGCGGACCGCACGGGGACGCCGGTGTTCGACGCTGCGCCCGCGCTGGCGCAGGCGGCGCGCGACCTTGCCTCTGCGCTCGACCGGGAGATGAAGCCGGCGTGATTCCGCTCGCACGCCATTCGGGCGTGCGGAAGGGCTGGCGAGTACGCTCTGACCGTCTAGCAACTTCCCGGCTCTCCATCGAGGCCGACAATCACACGTCTTCAGCCGAGGAGGCAGCCAATGGCCGACCTGAGCACCACCTACATGGGACTCAAGCTCAAGAACCCGATCGTGCCTTCCGCCTCACCGCTCTCGCTCGATCTGGCAGGGATCAAGGCCATGGAAGACGCCGGTGCGGGCGCGATCGTCCTCTACTCGCTCTTCCAGGAACAGATCGCGGCCAAGACGGGTGAGGTCCCCGACCGCCTGTTCTCGGCCGCGCTCGGCATCGCCGACGCGACCAGCCACTTCCCCCGCAACCAGGAGTACCCCCGTGGTCCGGATGAGTACGTTGAGCACGTGCGAAAGGCGAAGGAGAGCGTGAGGATCCCGATCATCGCCAGCCTGAACGGGGCCAGCAAGGGCGGCTGGCTGGACTACGCCAGCAGCCTGGAGGCGGCCGGCGCCGACGGCATTGAGCTGAACATCTACTTCATTCCGACCACAGGCACATTGCTCGGCCTGGACATCGAGACGGCATACTACGACGTCCTTCGCGTGGTAAAGCGGACGGTCAAGATCCCGGTCGCTGTCAAGCTCAGCCCGTTCTTCAGCGCGATCCCCAGTGTGGCAGGCCAGTTGGACGGTCTGGGTGCGAACGCCCTTGTGCTGTTCAACCGCTTCTACCAGCCGGACATCGATGTTTCTAAGCAACAGATCCGCCCGGTGCTCACCCTGAGTCGGCCGGAGGACATCCTGCTCCCGCTGCGGTGGATCGCCATCCTACACGGGCAGGTCAATTGCTCACTGGCGCTGACAAGCGGCGTTCATTCCGCCGATGACGCCCTCAAGGCGATCCTCGTCGGAGCGAACGTGGCCAGCGTGTGCTCGGTGCTGCTCAAGGACGGGGTCGGAAAGCTCGGGGAGATCGTGCGCGGCCTGGGGGCGCGCATGGACGAGCTGGGGATGAAGTCCGTCGAGTCGGTGCGCGGGCGCCTGAGTCTTCAGAGCCATGTCGAGCCGGCGGCGTTCGAACGCGCCAGCTACATCAAGATCTTGCAGAGCTTCGGAAGGATCTGAGCCCGACCCCGCGCACATCAACCCGTGGGTTCTCCCATCTGATTGAGTAGGGAGAGCGGGTCGCCCGCTCCCCCTCTCACACCACCGGACATGC
>JAPLGR010000380.1 GCA_026390045.1 Chloroflexota bacterium
GGCCGACGCCTTTGGCTACCTTGTCCGGCTCGTCATTCTGCCGCACCAGGCGCAGGTAGATGTACCGCCCCCAGCGGCGCGCTCGCTCCCGCCACGGGTGTCCCGACCTCTTAGATTTCTTCCGTGCCATAGAGAATGTGACGCCAACCTCTCAGGATGCCCTGATCTTCGCCCCAAGCGCGCAGACCCGCTCGACCGTCGCGGCCTCGCCCGCCGTCCCCAGTGTTCGCCGTTCATTCTGACACGGGAACACTCGCCAAGGGAAGCCCGCGGGCGACAATGGACGACCTTCTTCCACGCGGGCGAGCCGCCAGCGGCTGTTACAGTCGCTCACCCTTCAGGCAACGCTGGATAAGTTCTTCCAGTGTGGGCCACGGAATGAGAATGTGAACGCCCAGGCGGAATGACAAGAGCTTCCCTTCGCTCACCCAGCGGTAGAATGTGGACCGCGCAATGTGGCCGCCCGTTCGGCGGCAGAGGACACGCCAGGCATTCTGAGGACTGAGCATGGGCGGAGCAGTGACAGTGCTGGAGTCCCCTTTGGGGGAGTGGATAATGGAACTTGCCCTTCGTCGCAAGGTTTCAGTCATGGTTGCCTCAGGCAAGAATTTAGGGTCAACGCGTCGAGAAGCCCGTTCATCCTGCCGACGAAGCACGGTTCCCGGGGCCGGCAGCCTTCTCGAGCCTCGGCACTGGAGAGCGCCGGTTGGCCTCCCTCCAGATTGCCTGGAAGCCACCGAGGTGGGCCTTGAGGGAAGCGGTAGGCCACCGAGGCCATTTCGCGCGTGGCGCGGGAAAACACTAGGCCACCTCTTCCAGGAACTCCTCGCGCAGCACTGCCAAGCGGCGCCGGTCCCGGGCGCGGGAGTAGTCGCCCTCCGGATCGGGCAGGCCGAATTTCGCCTGATCCAGAAGAAGCATGGTGGGCTGGCAAGAATTGAAAAACGCCGGTTCGAGTTCCTCCAGGTCGTGCTGCAGACACCTTCCGGTGCCCGAGCCTGTGGCAGGGAAAATGCACGCCTTCTCACAACAACGGGGGGTGGGCTGCCGGCGCCGGGGGCAGACGGGACCCGACAGCGGTTGAGTTTGACCACGCTTGGAAGAGCTCCCGGAGCCGGGGTTGTGGGGTCCGGTCTGGGGCTTTGAGAAACTGCTGATGGTGTGGGCTCCTAGCATAAGCTCGCTCCTTTCTGGGCTGGTGGATCAAGTACGTTTGCGAAACGGCCAGAGAACTGGCAGAATAGGATGGTGCAAGTCGCCAAATCCGTGGGGGCTTGGTGCAGCGGTTGTCCTCGGTTGCCAGGCCGAGCCCGGGCCCGAGTGAAGAAGGCCGCCGGCGGGCCCGAGCCGCGTGGCAACTGGAGGCTACGAGGCTGAACCGCGAATTGTGGCCAGCCGCGCGGGGCAGTTTCCTTAATGTCAGGCGGGAAAGGAGCCGATAAACGCAGGGGGGCAGGAGCAAACCGGCCCCGCCTTTCCGCCAGCCAGCCGGGCACAGGAACCGGGGACCCGGGTGCCGCAAGGGAAGGAGGGTAGGCCAGCGCCGCGCCGCATCCAGGTGTTGACAAACGAGGGAGCGGACGCGCAGAATGCGCTGAGAGTTGCCGGCCCTGGGGTGTTGGCGAGACTTGCGTTCCACTTCCTGAGGTGCCGACAACCGCCGTCGAAGCCGGGGCCAGGCGCGATAACGGAGGGGGTGCGCCTGGGCTAACCGGCTATCGACAGTTCAGGATGAGCCTAGATTGTAGCCTATAGTGAACGTTTTTGTCAAGTCCAAAAGAGACGAGGGTGCACATTATGACCGCATTGAATCCAGCCAAGGTGATCCGCCGGGTCCGCAAGAGACTGGAAGTAAGCCAGGAAGGGTTGTCGCGCCTTTTGAATGCCACCAAAGGCGCCATCCAGCACTGGGAGCGGGGTCGCAATCGCCCCGACTTGGCGCGCCTCATTGCTCTGCGCCAGATCTGCCCGCCCAGCGATGAGCGGAAGCAACTGGACACACTGATCAAGCAGGTGCAAGCGGAAGTGGCGCCCCTCACCCCGGGCGACCAGCCGACCATGGTGAGATCGACGGGGGGAAGAGGGCCGCGGGCGCCAGTCCAGGTGACTCCGTTCCCCAAAGAACGGTTTGCGATACTGCTCCGGGAGAATGCCCGCTTGCAGCGCCAGGTGGCCAAGCTCGAGAGCACGCTCCAACGCCGCGACGAGCAGTTGCGTATCCTGGAAGATCTTGCCAAGGATCTCCAGCGCGAGATGTCCGAGTTGCGCGCTGGCAGCCCCACCAAGAGCGTGGCGGCCGAATCGGCCCCGCAGTAGGCGC
>JAPLGR010000248.1 GCA_026390045.1 Chloroflexota bacterium
GAGACCACCCCGGCGCGCGAGGTCTTTGATCTGATCGTCCACCACGCGCATCACAATGGCGAACCGGGCCTGCTGTTCCTCGACGCCGCCAATCGCTCGAATCCAGTTCCGCACCTGTACTCCCTCGAGGCGACCAATCCGTGCGGTGAGCAGTGGCTCGGGCCCTACGAGAGCTGCTGCCTTGGTTCGGTCAACCTGGCCCAGCATCTGGGGCCGGGAGGCACGGTCGACTGGGAGAAGCTGCGCACCACGGTGGCGGAAAGCACGCGGTTCCTGGACGACGTGGTGACCGCCAATGCATATGTCCCCGCGGTCCCGCAGCTGCAGGACGCCGCCTACCGCGCGCGCCGAGTCGGCCTGGGCGTCATGGGACTGGGCGACCTGATGTATCACGTGGGCGTGCGCTACGGATCGGACGAGGGCCTGGATTTCTCCGCGCAGGTCATGGAGTTCGTGCGATACCACTGCATGCTCACCAGCATCGAGCTGGCCGAGCAGCGGGGCGCCTTTTCCGCCTCCGCCGGCAGCATCTATGATCCGGCCGACTTGAAGTGGGAGCCGCCGCACCCGATCGCACCTTACCGGTTGTCCTTTGGCCGCCCGGCCGTCGACTGGGACCGCGTGGTTGCGGGGATCCGGCGTGCCGGCATCCGCAACGCCGCTCAGACAACGGTTGCTCCCACCGGGACGATCGCCACGGTGGCGGGTTGCGAGAGCTACGGGTGTGAGCCCGTGTTCGCTCTGGCCTACTACCGGCACGTGGACGACGCCGGCAGCGATCTCAAGCTCAGCTACATGAGCCCGAGCTTCGAGCAGGCGCTGATTGAGGCGGGGGTCAGCGATGAGGCACGTTCCCTCATCGTCGACCAGGTGATGGAGAAGGGGTCGTGCCAGGAGGTGGAAGAGGTTCCGCCGGATATCCGGCGGACCTATGTGGTCTCTCAGGACATCACGGCCGAAGAGCATGTGCGCATGCAGGCGGCCATGCAGTCGTTCGTCGACAACAGCCTCAGCAAGACGTGCAATTTCCCCGAAGGCTCGTCTGAGGACGAAGTCGCGCGGGCGTACATGCTTGCATGGGAGCTCGGATGCAAGGGACTGACGGTGTATGTGACCGGCTCGCGGCAGAAGGTGGTGCTGGAGACCAAGGCGACGGCGGACAAGAAGGGCGCGCCGCACTCGCCCGAAGCCGCGCAGCTGCAGATGTGGATGGAGGGCAAGCAGCCCAGGCCTCCGCGCCTGGAAGGCTGCACCTACCAGATCAGCACGCCGGTCGGGAAGGCGTTCGTGACCGTCAACCAGAGCCTTGAGGGCCAGCCCTTTGAGGTGTTCATCACAACGGCCAAAGCCGGATCGGAGACGGCCGCGGTATCCGAGGCGATTGGGCGTCTGATCTCGTACGCACTGCGTATCGCCTCACCCGTCCCGCCGCGCGAGCGACTGGCCGAGACGGTTCGTCAGCTGGCGGGGATCGGTGGCGGCAGGCCGCTTGGTTTCGGCCCGAACCGCGTGCTGTCATTGCCGGACGGGCTTGCCCGCGCCCTGGCCGAGTACCTGGGGCAGACACCGGGCACGCAGGTGGTCCTCCCGGAGGCGGAGACTCAGCCCCTCATCCCGGTGCGCATTGGTGACCTGTGCCCCGAGTGTGGAGCGGCGGCGGTCGTGAACGAAGAGGGTTGCCGGAAGTGCTACGGGTGCGGCTACAGCGAGTGCTGAACGGCGACTAGGCCGCTCCAGGCATTGTCAGCCGGCCGGCGGCGGGAAGCGCCCGCCGCCGGATTGCGTGTAGCCCGCAGCGGGCCCACCGGACATACTTGTCCGGCCCACCAGGAAGCTCCGCTTCCAGTTGTATACTCAGGGCTGCGAAGGCAACTGGGAGAAAAGGGAGGCGGCAGATGATCTCGTTCCGCGAGATGCTTGACTCGATCAGCCGTCTGGTAGAACTTCTCAAGACCACTGCTGAGGCCGAAACCACGTACCGCCGTTCGGTTGCGAGCCTGTCGGATCTGCAGACGATGTTGGACCGGGCGCGAATGCGGCAGTTCAAGACGCCAGCCGAGATGGCGGAGTACATCGAGCGCGTGGCGATCCCCCAGCTCACAGGGATCCGCGACACGCTGGAAGTCACCACCAGTGGCCACTTCAGCAAGATGCGTACGGCGACCGAGCTGGCGGGACGGCTAGAGCTCAGGCTGCAGGCGCTCTCCGAGGGTTCCGTAGACGGCTTGTGAGTCGAAGGCGGAATCGCACATGCCCAAACGCTTCATCCTCGTGGCAGGCAACATTGGCGCCGGCAAGACGTCGCTTACAGAGCGGCTGGGACAGCGCCTGGGATGGACGACGGCGTACGAGTCGGTCCAGGACAATCCATACCTGGCGGATTTCTACTCCGACATGCGGTCCTGGGCGTTTCATCTGCAGGTGTTCTTCCTGGGTCATCGCGCAGAGCAGCATCTGGCCCTGGCGCGGTCGCCTGAGTCGGCGATCATCGACCGTTCCATCTACGAGGATGCGGAGATCTTCACCCGCGCCAGCCTGGTGCTGGGGAATGTCTCGCAGCGAGACTACGATACGTACTGGCGTTTGTACGAACTGATCTTGTCGCATCTTCCGGCGCCGGATCTGCTGATCTACCTCAGGGCGCCGGTGGCCGTTCTGCTGGACCGGATCCGGGCGCGCGGGCGGGAGATCGAGCGCGGCGTAAACGCCGACTACCTTGGATTGCTGGAATCGTTCTATGACCGATGGGTCGCGGCGTTCGACCTCAGCCCCGTGCTGACAATCAAGAGCGATGATCTGGACTTCGTGCACAAGCCGCGACACCTTGAGACCGTCGTGCGCCGCATCAACTCGATCTTGGCTGGCAAGGAAGAGATGGAGTTCCCCAAAGGCAAGTAGGCCGTTGAAGCGCCTGCGGCTGCTGCACCTGAAAGGTGCAGTACATCCACCCAGATAGGCGTCGCTCCAGTCGGACCCCCTGCCGAAGCCCCAAGCCCTACATGCGATTCGATCGCCAGGCGCGAAGACCGGTTCGGGTCAGACCAGCCGTCGCCACGCTATTGTGCTCGTCCAGCCGCGCGGTTGGGCGGCGGCGCGGGCAGTCGCCCCAGCGGTGCAATGCGCACCCTGCGACACTGTCGATAGCGGTGGTAGTTCAGTCGAGGAGCCGGCGGGCTTGCAGGAACACGGCGTCGAGCATGGCAGACGTCAGCCTTCCCGTCTGTGTGTTCTGCCGGCTCGGATGATAACTGGCCAGCAGAGTGAGGCCTGGAAGGGATGTTACGCCGCCATGGGAGAAGCGAGGCATCGGAGACGGCAGGTCATACCCCTGCGCGCGGAGAGCGTGGAGGACTCCCGAAAACGCGATCTGGCCGAGGGCGACGATGACTTGCAGGCGCGGCATGTTGGCCAGGTGCGTGAGGAAGTACGGATGGCAGCGGACGATCTCCTGCGGGAGCGGTCTGTTTGCAGGAGGCGCGCAGTGGACGACAGCAGTGATGTACAGGTCATCGAGGCGCAGCCCGTCGGCTGCATGGACGGACGTCGGCTGATTGGCGAAGCCCGCCCGGAAGAGGGCAGGAGTGAGGAACTCCGCCGAGCCGTCTCCGGTGAACATCCGCAAGTCGGAGAGATCCATCATGGCCGATCCATCGCCTGGAAGGAATCGCGGGCCCTCAAGTGAGGCGTCGCTGAGCCCGCTGCCACGTGTTCTGGATCAGGCGCGCGTCCTCGTCCATCACCGGGCTCTCGCAGACGATGCGGCCGCCGCACTTCAGCTCGGCCAACGCTCGCATCAGTCCATTCAGGTCGAAATCGGATTCCGGCAACATGAGATGCCGGCGCTCGCCCTTGGGCGAGTACTCGATGCCCGAGAGGTGACAGTGCAGCCGCTTGAGGCTTGCTGCCCCAAGTGCACGTCGGTATCGGAGGAGAACCTGCTTCCAGTCCTCGTACGCGTTCATGGAGCCATCCCCGGTACGGGCGTGCAGGTGGGCGAAGTCGAGGCACGGCTCAACGCCCTCAACTTCCCTAGCCATTGTGAGCACATCCTCGAGCGATCCCAGCAAGGCGGCCTTGCCCATCACCTCGGGACGAAGCCGAGCCGGGTTGTCCGACTGGCGGAGCTCGTCCACGCACCCCT
>JAPLGR010000284.1 GCA_026390045.1 Chloroflexota bacterium
ACGTCAGCTGAATGGACTGGCCGACTTCGAGGTGAATGGGGCGATTGTCGGACGTCGGACCGGTGCGCAGCTTGGGCCCCTGCAGGTCCTGCAGGATGGTCACAGAGCGGCCTGCGCGCTGCGCCGCCAGGCGCACGGCCTGGATGAGTGCCGCGTGCTCCTCGTGCGTGCCGTGGGAGAAGTTCAGGCGGGCAGCGTCCATGCCCGCCTCGATAAGTGCCGTCAGGCGTTCCTGCTGCCTGGTTGCCGGTCCAAGTGTGGCGAGGATCCTGGCGCGCCGGCTCATCGGATCCTACAGGTACTTCAGCTCGTGGGCTTGGCGCTCGAGCTCCTCGCGAAACGATGGGTGAGCGACGTCGATCAACGCCCGGGCGCGCTGCCGGATGGTCTTCCCGTACAGCCTGGCGACGCCGAATTCGGTGACGATGTAGTGAACGTGATTGCGCGTCGTCACGACCCCGGCGCCTTGCTTGAGCATCGCCACGATCTTGCTCACTTTGATGCCGTCCTTCATCGTCGCCGTGGACGGCAGAGCGATGATCGGCTTGCCGCCCTTGCTGCGGGAGGCGCCGTAGACGAAGTCCACCTGGCCGCCGACGCCTGAGTACAACCGTGGCCCGATGCTGTCCGAGCACACCTGTCCGGTTAGATCGACCTCGATGGCCGAGTTGATCGATACCATCTTGTCATTCTGGGCGATCACAAAGGGGTCATTCACGTACTCGGTTGGATGCAGCTCGACGATCGGATTGTCGTCCACCCAGGAGTAAAGGGCATGCGAGCCGATGATGAAGCCCGCCACGATCTTGCCCTGGTGAAGCGTCTTCTTCTCGTTGGTGATCACGCCGCGCTGCACCAGCTCCATCACCCCGTCGGAGAACAGCTCAGTGTGGATGCCGAGGTCGCGGCGGTCATTGAGCAATCCCAGCACTGAGTTGGGGATCATGCCGATGCCCAGCTGCAGCGTCGAGCCGTCCTCGATCAGGCCGGCCACGTGACGGCCGATCTGCATCGCCGTCTCATTGGTGTCGGTCATGTGCGACTCGGCCAGCTGGTAGTTGACCGGGACGGCGTAGTTGATGCGTGAGATATGGATGAACGAATCGCCCAGTGTGCGCGGCATCTGCTCGTTCACTTCGGCGATGACCACCTTGGCCACCTGCGCCGGGGTCTTGACCAGCCCGGCCTCAAGGCCCAGGCTGCAGAAGCCGTGCTCGTCCGGCGGGCTGACGTGGATCAAGGCGGCGTCGAGCGGGAGCTGGCCGTTACGGAACAGCAGCGGCACCTCTGAGAGGAAGCACGGCGTGAAGTCGCCGCGGCCCTCGTTGATCGCTGCCCGGATGTTGTCGCTGATGAACAGTGTGTTGATGCGGATGTGCTTTTCCAGGCCGGCCGCGGCGTGCGGCGCGTCCCCCATGGTTAGCACCTGGATGATCTCGACGTCCGTCAGCTCATCCGCCCGCGCCACCAGCGCTGCCAGCAGCTTCTGCGGGACCGAGCAGTTGCCGGAGAGGAACACACGGCGGCCGGAGCCGATGACCTTGACCGCTTCCTCG
Source organism: Chloroflexota bacterium (assembly GCA_026390045.1). GTDB lineage: Bacteria > Chloroflexota > Anaerolineae > Anaerolineales > E44-bin32 > DYJB01. The sequence continues at coordinate 1,557 of JAPLGR010000284.1, forward strand.
GCGGTGGTGACCCGCGGTTGATACTGAGACAGCCAGTTCATTCCTTCGTACCTCCCAGACCCCCGAACCGCGATAGATTCACCACCTTGCCCTTCAAAGCGTTCAACCCCTGCTTCAGGGCCGGCGTCGTCTCGATCGCCTCCTCGACGCCCAGGCACGCGATCGCCTCTAGATACGGGTAGGCGCCGTTGAACAGCGCCGTCGTGCCGGTCCGGCCGAGCACGCCGGCCATGTTCGGGACACAGAAGTGGATCACATCTTCCTCGATGTAAGTCGGGCTGGCGTAGGTCGTCGGCCGGGAGGTCTCGACACACCCGCCCTCGTCGATGCTCACGTCGATGATCACCGAGTGCGAGCGCATCTTGGACACCATCTCGCGCGTCACCACGATCGGCGCACGTTCGCCGGGTACCAGCACCGCACCGACCAGGACATCGGCGAAAGTGCATACCTTGGCGAGGTTGTACGGCGTCGAGAGCATCGTCGCCACCTGCACGTCGGTGTTGGCCTGCAGGTGCTGTAGACGTCGCAGGTCGACGTCGAGGACCGTCACGTGTGCCCCAACGGCGGCGAATGCTGTGGCTGCCGTTGTGCCCACCACGCCCGCGCCGACGATGACCACCTCAGCTGGCGACACGCCCACGGCGCGCCCGAGCAGGATACCGCGCCCGCCCTGGTCGTTCTGCAGGATGCGCGCCGCGATCTGCGGGACCATCAGCCCGCCGATCTGGCTGATCGGCGCGTGAACCGGGCGGTAGCCGTCATCCAAGACAATCTGTTCGTACGCCAGGACGGTGAAACCCTTCTCAAGCATCACCCAGATCTTGTCCTGGCGCGCTGCGGCCAGGTGCAGGAACCCAGCAAGAGTCAGCCCAGGCCGCATCAGGTCGAGCTCGTCTTTCAACGGCCGCTGGAACTTGAGCAGCAGGTCGGCACGCCCGAAGACCTCATCCTCGCTGTAGACGATCTTGGCGCCTTCGCGCACGTAATCGTCGTCGCTGAATCCGGCCCCCTCGCCGGCGCCGCGCTCGACGTACACCGTGTGGCCGAACTTGGCGAACAAGGCCGCACCCGCAGGCGGCAGCCCGACGCGAAACTCGAACGGACGGCGTTCCTTGGGCACTCCAACGTTCATGGGTGGCAGCCTCCCTTTCGGCTGTTTGGGCCATCATGGATTGGCCCGCCTCGGCCGTCGCCCTGCCGCCCATTGGCGGGCGGGCCGGCGGCCTCGTCCGGAGGATACGCGCGCATCCGGTCTGTGGGTTGAGCCGCAGGCCCGGCGAGCCTTCCAGTCTGTGCAGGAGTATAGCATCGGGGAGGTTGACAGTAGTCTGCTCGTCACGTGCGATTCGTCACCCACCACGCAGGGGGAGTCCATGATAGAAGGCGGACACACGCGGGGCAGCTGTCAGCCGGGCGCGGCCTTCACCTGGCCTGGCGCGATAGCTACGTGCTGGGCCCTGGAGGAGCCTTGGTCTCCTCTGCATTGGGCTTGAAGGCTTTTCGGACGAGCCAGATGGCCGCGGCAAAGGCGAGAGCGAAGAGGACAAACTCGAAAGCCACGACCAGAGTCGCCACCATCTTCGCTGTTTCGAGGGTGTCTGAGCCAGATGCCAGGGCGGTCTGGACGAAGGTAGCGTAGGTGCTTTGGTAGTCCATGAGCATGACAATGGCGGAGGCACCTGCGCCCAAGGCGAGCGCGTTCACCTTGCGGAGTATGAGTCCGACCACGACGATGACGACTAGTCCCAGGACAATCTCCATGTGGGCCTCCTGCGAGAGTCGCTGCGGAAAGGGGCGGGGCTTGCGACCTACTTCACACCGACCACCTTGACCGCAAAGCCACCAGGGAGCGCATCAGACGCTGCCGTTATCCGGTCGAGATAGTTCTTGAGGTCGGCCAGCTCCTTGGCCAAGTACAGAGCCGCAAGGGCCTGCATGAGCGAAGGGTCCTGCGGTTTCCCAAGACGGGCGGTCTCGACATCTCTGGTCAGGTTCTCCAGCTTGCCGAACGAACCGAACATTGCATCCTCCCTTGGTCGGTGGTGTCACGGCGCAACACCGACTGCATCGATGAGCCATGTGTCGCCCACGTCATCGCGAACCAGGTAGTAGGTGAAAGTCCTCTCCTCCCCGGCTTCGACGTATTGGAGGCGAACCGTACACCTTGCTTCTGCCTTGGCTTCGGACTGGGGGACAACTTCCAGGAGATTCACGGTTGTGACCTTCCAGAAGCCTTCCCAGCCAAAGTAAGCCCCTACACTTGGCGTGGTCTTGAATCGCTCAGATAGGAGGGACCAGGCCCTGACATACTCGTCATTGTTGAGGAGGTCATGATACTCATTGACCGTGTCGCATGGACCGTATTCGAGCGGACCGCCACTAGGTTGGGCGATGGCGGTCACCCGCCGAGCCAAAGCCACACACTGGGTTTCTGACCTGGCATGAGCGGAAGTGCAGTGCAGGTGTTCCCTCGTGCAACACCGCCCCGCCGCACCCGAGGGGGTCGGGCGCAGAGGGGCGGCGGCACAGAGTATCACATCTCCCGCTAGTGGGGCTGGACGTATCGGGCCAACGCCTCGTTGTGGGGCAGCTGGCCTCTCCGCGCTTTCCGCTCCGAGTCGGTCACGACCGCCGCGCTCAATCGAACGGGTGGGTCAAGCTTCCCTGCCGCGTTGAGGGCATTGAGGTACCGCGTGACTTCGCTGAGGTAGAACTTCGCAGTCACAGCCTCCCCATCCCTCAAGAGCTCCGGGAGATGGATGAGGGCTCCCCTGCGGTACACATTGCGCCCTTCCGAGATGGTCCCGCCAGCGGTAGTCAGCAAGACCATCTCCTGAACCTCGACAGGCCGATGGCCAATGTTGACGGCATCCACTTCGATGACTGGGTGTTCGGGCTCGCCGGAGATGATTGAAGAGGCTGTCCCAAGTCTGCAAGTCACCTTCAGCTTGCGCCTGGACTGGCGGAACTGCAACCAAGCGAGGAAGCTCGAAAGCACCGCCCCGTAGATTGCCACCCATCCTTGCCACCCCATGTTGACCCCCCTTCTTCGGTTGCCGGAGTATCGCGCCTCTTGACCCCGGTTATCAACCCGTGGCATGCTGAGGGTGTCCGCCGAGACAATGCCGATGCGCAAGCATTGGATCAGGACCGGACCAGTGCCTATCTGCGGCTGGCCCAAACGATCGGACTCCGAAGTGGTCCGCTCCATCACGCGGCACGAGGGTGATGGGGAGTACACGGTCAGAGAGTACGCAGACGGCCTCTTGGAGCTGGCCAGCTGCTACGGCTGCCCGACGTACCCCGGGACCGTGCCGGAGCTGCTCGCTGCTCTGGAAGACCGGGACCACGCGGGCTTCCGGCACTCGCAGGCAATCTCCGCCTATCTCAGAATGTGCGCGCTACCGGTGAGGCGCTGCCGATGCGGCACGCGCAGGAAGTCGCGCATGCTCATGCCGCTGAGCATGGCCGCTCCCCTCCGCGCGCAGAGCTTGGGCCATCAGAAACGGTCTCGATCCCTGACCTCAATCTGGGCGAGATCGTGTGCCCGTAAGGATGTGAGCCATGAAGAACACCAAGGTCTCGATCACGTGGTACGGGCTGGATGACGGCGACATGAGCAAGCTGAAGGGCGTCATTGATGCGGCAACCAAACCCACCAAGACACGCACCAACGGCAAGAACGCCACCAAGAGCAAGAAGGGAGGCAAATGATGGCCAAGAAGGAACAGCACTCTAGGAAGCTGGTCAAGAAGAAGAAGACCAGCAAGCCTAAGCGCAAGAAGAAGACCTACTAGCGGGTAGCTCCCTTAGCCAGGGTTGCGCCCACAGAGGAGCGGGCCTAGAACATGGTATCCCTAGGGGCTGGGGTGAGGCTGAGATGGTGAGGCTTGAGCTAGAGCGGGTGATGGGACTCGAACCCACGAATGGTAGCTTGGGAAGCTACTGCCTTACCACTTGGCTACACCCGCGCGTGCGCAGCGGATTATAAGGAGCGGTGAGGGGGCTGTCAAGCAAGGCGCCGGCGGAGGAAGTCGAGCGCCATGTTGATCGCCCATTGAGCAGCGTTGGCCGGCGGCCCTCCGTAGCTGCGCTCTGCGTCCTGGCACTCTCCGGGGGTGGCCAGGTGGAAAAGCATCACCGTCCGGTCTGATTCGCGCCACGCGACGACGCCCAACCCAGCTTGCGCCTCGAGTTCACGCCGCGCGCGATCGACCGCTGCTGCCAGGGCCGACGCGTCGAGCCGCTCGGGGAGCATGCGACGACCGGCGAAGACGTCCGCATGCTGCTGCATCAGCGTCGCCAGCCCGCCGCCGGTCCCGTGTTCGATCAGTGCCAGCCGCCAACCGCGCGCAGCCAGCATCCGCGCGGCAACTTGCTCAAGGGTCTCGGAGTCCACGCCGTAGATAGCGGTCCCCAGCCGCTCGCGCAGCGTTGCCTCAACCTGATCGAGCATCTGATCGGCCTCGGCTTCGGAGGCTGCCTTGGCGGTGATGCGCACGTCAACTTGGCCCGGATGGGCCGACAACCCGACTGTCGGATTCGCGCTGCGCTCGAGGTCCGCGACACGCTCGTCAAGCCACGATTCCCCCATGCCGGCGATCTTTAGCACGCGTGACTTGATGATGGCGCTCAGGTCGAGTCGCCGATGCAGGTAGGGCAAGACGGCCGTCTCCAGCAGATAGCTCATCTCGCTCGGCACACCGGGCAGCGCAATCACGACCGACGATGCCGTCTCGAGCATGAACGCGGGCGCCGTTCCGACCGGATTCTCCACGGCCAGGGCACCGACCGGAAGCATCGCCTGCTGCCGGTTGTTCTCGGTTGGCTTGCGGCCGTAGCGGGCGAACCGCTCCTGGATCTGCTCCCACAACTCAGGACGGAACTCAGTCGGCACCCCAAGGGCCTGGGCCACACCCTCCCGAGATGCGTCGTCCACCGTCGGGCCGAGGCCGCCGGTCGTGATGACGACGTCAGACCGCTGAACGGCCTCCCGGACGGCCTGGGCGATACGTTCTACGTTATCGCCGACGATGACCGTGCGATACAGGTCAATTCCCACTGACCGCAGAGCGCGCGCGAGGACCGCCGTGTTCGTATCGACGATCTCACCCAGCAGCAGCTCCGTCCCGATGGCCAGGATCTCGGCGTTCATCCAGTGGATTGTAACCGCGAGGCACCATCACGGCGTATGGCGGGCGATCAACGTCCTGCAACACAAGGCGAAGGGCCATCTGGGCCTGGGGTGATGTCCTGAGTTGTCAACGGAGTGGGGCGGGTATTGCGGGACGCTTGGCGAGGTCAGGCTTCGCCTTCCGGCCTCGCACCTCGTCGGCTGTACAGGAGTTCCTCGCGGATCTTGAGATCGCTGTTGCGGATCTTGGTGGCCAGGTCAGCCGCCAAGTTGCGCATCAGCCGATAGCCGAGGGCAGGGTCGCGATCGCACAGATCCATCAGCGCTTGGCGGGGGATGACCAGCAGGCGCGTCTCGTGGCTGCCTGAACGGGCACTGGCAGAACGGACGCCCTGGTCGACCAGGGCCACTTCGCCAAACGATTGACCTCGGCGCAGCGTGGCGATCGTCGCCGGTTTGCTCGGCGAGCCCGCGCGGTCTCCGACCAGGGAGGGATCGACAAGGATGTCGACCTCGCCAGCGACAATCACGTACAGCTCGTCGCTGGCCGAGTTCTCCTCGAACACCAGATCGCCCACGCCGAAGCGCTTCTCCTCGCACAGCGCGGCCACCTGGGCCAGCTGCTCGGCCCCGAACTCGAAGAAGATGTCGGTCTGCTGCAGGACGTGGAGGTTGGTCATGCGAAGCCGGCTCGACGCGGAGTCGATGCAGTGTAGCCCGCTTGTGCCCGAGAGTCAACGCACCGGCCCGACTGGTCTGCCGACAGGCTCGCGGTTCACAGCATCGCTGCTCGGCCCGGCCTTGCTTGACGGGGCGTGGCCCTGCGCTTACGATTGAGTCGTCCTCGGAGACCGACGATGCGCATCGGCATGATGGCCGACCTGTACAAACCGCACATGAGCGGCGTGACGAACTTCATCGCCCTGAACAAGCGGATGATGGAGCAAGCCGGCCACAACGTGTACGTGTTCACTTTCGGGGACCCGGACTTCGTAGATGATGAGCCGAACGTCATCCGCTCACCGGGGATCCCGCTTGCGGAGACGGGCGCCTACTTGAGCTTGAGCTACCCGAAGCGCACCCGCCGGCTGCTGCAGTCGATGGATCTGGTGCACGCACACCACCCGTTCCTCAGCGCCCGGCTGGCGATCCGCTACTGTCGCCCGTTCAACATCCCCGTTGTTTTCACCAACCACACGCGCTACGACCTGTACGCGCAGGCGTATCTTCCGGCCCTCCCGGACCAGGTTGGGACCGCGGTCCTGCAGGCCTACATGCCGTGGCTGTGCCGCGAGATGGATCTGGTCATTGCGCCCTCGGCTGGACTGGAGAGAGTGCTCGTTGGGCTGGGGGTCCAGTCGCCCATCGTCGTCCTGCCCAACGGTGTGGATCTGGCGCCGTTCCGGCAAGCGCATGAGCCGCTGTCGCCCGAATCGCTTGGGCTGATGCCCGGCGGGGTGATCCTGATCTACGTTGGCCGGCTCAGCCCCGAGAAGAACCTCGCGTTCCTCGTGCGCGCCTTTGGTGGCGTTGCGGCGGCCTACCCGGAAACGCGCCTCCTCCTCGTGGGTGAGGGGCCCGAGCGTGACAACCTTGAGGATCAGGTCTCTCGCAGCGGGCTTCGCGGGCGGGTGGGCTTCACCGGTCTGGTCGAATACGCTGATCTACCGGCCTACCTCGCGACGGCGGACGCCTTCGTCACTGCTTCGGTTACCGAGGTGCATCCGCTGTCCGTCATCGAGGCGATGGCCTCCGGGCTTCCCGTCCTGGGGATTGCATCTCCGGGGATTGAGGACACGATCGAGGATGGGCTGACGGGCTACCTTTCCCCGGATGACCTGCCGGCCTTTACCGCGAAGATGACGCGCCTGGTCACCGAGCGGGAACGCCGGGTGGAGATGTCGCAAAGGGCGCGGCAAGCGTCCGAGGCGTACGCCATCGAGCGCACTTCCGCTCGCTTGATGGAGCACTATGACAAACTGGCGATCGAGCGGCCACGTCGCGAGCGACGCGCACGTCTGCTGTGGGAGCGTGTCGTGGATCGCTGGACATGACACGCTCCCCGCTCGGCGCGTGGGGAGAGGCGGCGGCGCGTCAATACCTGGAAGGCAACGGCTACCGCGTGCGGGCGTGCAACTGGCGCTGCGCTGAGGGTGAAATCGACCTGGTTGCCGAGACCGAGGGCACACTGGTCTTCGTCGAAGTCAAGACCCGTCGCGGCGCGGATTTCGGGACGCCGCAGGACGCCGTCGGACCCCGCAAGGCAAAAAACCTGCTCCTCGCCGCCAGCCGCTACCTTGAGGAGCAGAAGCTGGACGATGTGGACTGGCGCGTTGACGTGATCGCCATCACTGCCGAGCCGGGCCCGCGCGTTCTCAACCTCGAGCACATCACCGACGCCGTCGAGGACCGGGTCCCGTGACCTTGCCGCCACTCGTCTGCCTGGTGGGGCCAACAGCGGTCGGCAAGACCGAGGCGGCCCTGCGCCTTGCTGAACGGCTGGATGGAGAGATCGTCTCCGCCGACTCGCGCTTGCTGTACCGCGGGATGGACATCGGCACCGCGAAGTCATCCCCTGAGGAGCGGCGGCGCGTCCTGCATCACCTGGTCGACGTGGCCGAGCTGGATGAGACGTGGAGCATGGCGCAGGTCCGCTCGGCGGTGCTGCAGTGCGCGGGTGAGATCACCGCCCGCAATCACTTGCCTCTCCTGGTGGGAGGGACCGGGCAGTATGTGCGGGCGATCCTCGAGGGCTGGGAACCGCCGCGTGCACACGATCCCAAGATCCGTGAGCGACTTGAGGCGTTGGCCGGCAGCGCTGGGGAGCAGGCCCTGCATGCGCGGCTGCGCGAAGTCGATCCGGGGAGCGCCGATCGGATCGACGCGCGCAACGTACGCCGGGTGGTGAGAGCGCTGGAGGTCTTCGAGGTCACAGGAGAACCGGCGTCTGGTCAGCGGCATCGCCATCCGCCGTCCTATCGGATCCTCACCCTTGGATTGACGCTGCCTCGGGCGGTCCTCTACGACCGCATCGACGCGCGGATCGACAGCATGCTGGCGCAAGGATGGGTCGATGAAGTGCGGCGCCTGCTCGCCCGAGGGTTCGATCCGGGCCTGCCGGCGTTCTCAGCTATTGGGTACCCGCAGATCGTCGAGGTGGTGCAAGGGAGGCGGAGCCTCGAGGACGCCGTGAAAGACATCCGCCGCCGGACGCGGGTGCTCGTGCGGCGCCAGGCCAACTGGTTCAAGGCCGAAGATCCATCCATCCGATGGTACGAGAACACGTCTGACGCTGTGGACAGGATGGAGGCCGAGATCCGCCGCTGGCGCGAGGCAACGGCGGGCTAGGCGCCGAGAACCTTCATCCCCAGCAGCACGAGGGCGGAGAGGGCGGCGGTGGCCGGGATCGTCAGCAGCCAGGCCGTCGCTAGGTCGCGCAACACCAGCCAGCGGACCTTGCTCAACCGTTCCGCCGCGCCGACGCCCATGATGGCCGAACTCATCACCTGCGTTGTGCTCACCGGGCCGCCGACGAGGGCAGCGCCCATGATCACGGCCGCGCCGGCGATTTGCGAGGTCAGCCCGTGGATCGGGCGGATGCGGTAGATCTTCCCGCCCAAGGTGCGGATCAGCCGCCAGCCGCCCAGTGCCGTCCCAAAGGCGATTGCACTTGCGCTGATGGCGATCACCCAGATTGGGACGCGGAAGACCGGGAGCAGGCCGGCCGCAAGCAAGCCCAGGGTGATCACGCCCATCGTCTTCTGGGAATCGTTTGTCCCATGGCTGAGTGCCAGGCCGATCAGCGTTACGATCTGTGCTCTCTTGAAGACCTTGTTGACGCTGGGCGGGGCCTTGCGCACCAACCACAGCGTGAGCTTCATGACAATGAAGCCGACCACGAGGC
>JAPLGR010000192.1 GCA_026390045.1 Chloroflexota bacterium
CAGCTTGCGCCTCGCGCACGGTGGCTTCCAGGTAGCGCTCATACACCGGCGTCATGAGTGCCCGGAATGCCTCCGGGTCGGACTTAGCCAGCGGCCAGAGCTCGGTATCCCACTCGTGGACGGTGTAGTCGGTCTCGACGATCCCGTGGATCCGGACGGACCCGGGTTCCGGGAAGAAGTAGGTCAGCCGGATCGCGCCGTAGCCCAGGACGAGGAGCATCACGCCGGCGAAGATCGCCACGCCCCGGCGGATGCGCGGCCAGTTCACGCCCTCCTCCCAGATCCAGTTGACGGTCGAGGCGACCCAGGCAACGAGGAAGGTGACGCCCTACATCCCGGTGATCGACGCGATCTGGGTCAGGTGAACGCTGCTGAACTGGCTGTAGGCCCACGAGCCGTACGTGCCGATGGGATCCGGCCACAGGGTCAGGAACTCGACCGCTGCGCCGGCAAAGGGGTAGACCAGCGTGGTGACGAAGCCGGACAAGCGGCCGACCAGAACGCGGTCCAGCAGGAAGGGAATGGTGTAGAGCAGCCCGGTCATCAGCCCGAAGATGATGCGGACCGGCGTGGTGAAGTGGGGCATCAGGTCCCACCAGGCGATGATGTTGGCCGCCATCAGCGCCAGCATCATCAGGAGGTAGCCCGCCCCGACCTTGCGCGTGCGCAGGAAGCGGATGAGGAACAGCGAGGCGAGTAAGCCCGCCAGTGGGAGGCGGTACATGCCGTTGGCGAACACGAGCAGGATGGCAGCGATGGCCAGCCAGAGCCAGGACCGGCGATCGGCGATCGGCAGACGGGAAGATCGTACTTGGTTCATGATTGATCTCCTTTGGCTTCTTGTGTTCACGATGAGGCCCGCCCGAACCTGGAGGCTTCGCAGGTTCGGGCGAGTGAGTTGTGCTCCTAGCGGATGGCCTGCAGTGCCAGGCCGATAATGTGGCTGGCGCCAGGCGCACCGGCGCACATGATCCCGAGGCCGGCGAAGAACGCCCCGATGCCAGTGAAGTAGTGGAGCGGCTTGTTGGAGCGGTACGCGGCGATCGGGAAGACGAGGGCGGGGAAGACCCGCAGAAGCATCGAGTCCAGCCCCCACGGGAAGACCAGGAACGACATGCTCAGCCCGAAGTTGACCCAGGCGTCCGGGAGCCGGGTCGCCTGACCCAGGGAGGTGAAGCTCCCGGTCGCGGCCCACAGGACGGTCTGGTACATGGCGGCGAAGTAGAAGCAGACAGCCAGCACCATGCAGATAAGGGCCACACCCTGCAGGACCCAGTGCAGGCCCCGGATGATCGAATGCTGCTGCTACAGATACGCGCTGAGCTGCGCCTTGAACTGCTCATTGTGCTGCTCGGTCGAGATCGTGCTCTGAACGTTTGCCGTGCCTTCCATTTTCAACTCCTCCTTGGCGTGATCGTGACCCCACTGTACTGGCCAGGCGGCTGTCTGTCGTCTATCGGAGGATAGATGGGGGGATAGAAACGGCGGCGTCCCGGCACGAGACCCGCGACCCCAGGCACGGTGCGGCTGTATCCTTCCTGCAGAACACGCTCACCCGGCGGCCTTCCCTGCGGAGAGAAGGCGGCCGGGCCGGCCGCGCTGCCCGCTCAGGAGGTGGTCGAATGCGCAAGCTGCTGCTCGCGATCGTCCTAGTACTCAGCAGCCTGAGCTGCTCCACCAGCCTGCGCGCGTCCTCTGCGAGCATTTCGCTGCAGCCGGGAACGCTCCAGCATGACGGCCTCGAGCGTAGCTACTGGGTCCATGCCCCGGACGGATTGGAAGCGGGCACTCCAGCCCCGGTCGTGCTGGCGCTCCATGGCGGCAGGGGAACAGGGAAGGGGATGTGCCCCATGTCCGGCGGGCTGATGGCGGTCGCCGACGAGCACGGCTTCCTGCTGGTCTGCCCGGACGGCGTAGAACGCCACTGGAACGACGGCCGCGGCATCGACGACTGGCGCGCCCATGCGGAGCAGATCGATGACGTCGGGTTCCTGGCCGCGCTGGTGGAGCATCTCGGTCAGCAGTGGGCCATAGACCGCAGCGCGATCTTCGTCACCGGCATCTCCAACGGCGGGTTGATGAGTTACCGCATGGCCTGCGAGCGGGCCGAGTTGGTCCAGGGCATCGCTGCCGTAACCGCCTCGCTGCCGGAGGCGTTGGCGTGCGACCCGAGCGGTCCGGTCTCGGTGCTGATTCTCAATGGCACGGATGATCCGCTAGTGCCCTACGCGGGAGGTGAGATCACCGTCCTCCGCCGCCAGCTTGGGCGGGTCCGCTCGACCGAGGAGACCTACGATTTCTGGGCCGAGGTCAATGGATGCCAGAGGCCGGCGATCGTCACCGCCGAGCCCGATCTGGACCCCGAGGACGAGACCGAGGTGCAGCGGACGGTCCTCGATGCCTGCGACGATGGCACGCGCGTGGAGCTGTACACCGTCTTCGGAGGCGGGCACACCTGGCCCAGCGGTCCGCAGTACCTGCCGGCGTGGGTGGTCGGGCGCGTCAGCCGCGACTTGCACGCAAGCCAGGTGATCTGGGAGTTCTTCGCAGGGACGATGGGTGCCCGACTATCGGCCGATGGGCCTCAGCAGTCCCGGGTGCACTCTACCTCCTAGCCCAGGCCTGCCGGAATCGCTCGATGATCCCCGGATCATCCAGGGTCCGGCTGAACTCCCCCAGCCAACTGCGTATGTACCGAGCGTCCAACTTCTTCCCCTGGCGCGCAATGACACTCTGGATGTCTGCCAGGTCCTGCGGCCGGCCTGCGAGCGCCTTGTGGATGATCAGGTCCTCGGCGGAGCAGATGGTGAGGCGCTTTCCCTGCCCCACCTCAATGGAACGTGCCCTGGCGAAGAGGGAATCCTCGTAGCCCCGAAGCGCAACGGCGACATCCACGTCCACGCCTGCCACGCTCAGGAGGAGCATGCGCGTGTCCCGGGCGAACTTCTGCGGATTGGGCACCCTTGATCCGAAGGCTTCCGTCGTCAGCTTGACCAGTTCGGGCAGATCGAGCTTGTCCTGAACCGTGACGTCGAGATCGTGCGTGAATCGCGGCTCGCCCCAAAACTGGAGGGCGATCCCTCCGATGACGGCGTAGTTCAGCGTGAGCTGCTCGGCGAAGAACTCGTGGACTGCCAGCGCGGCTTTGATCTGCGGGTTCATCCGATGCGGCCTCGCCTGCGGGCCAGCCGCTCGATCGCCCTGCGTACCTTCAGGCGGTGAGCGATTCCCTGCTGGCCATCGGCGGGCGCCGTCCTGTGGAGCGGAGCCAGCCGGGAGTACGTCTCACACAGGTCGTCGTAGATCCG
>JAPLGR010000113.1 GCA_026390045.1 Chloroflexota bacterium
GGCGAGGCTCCGGTGGCCGACTACAAGGCTATCTGGGAGGAGGCGCACAAGGAACCCGAGGTCCCGCAACCGGAACCGGAGATCCCCGGCCCCGAGACCCCGGAAGGGGAGTACGACTACTCGTCGAAGGTGACGCTGGCCCGTGAGGCCGCGAACCCCGAACTGTCGCAACGGCTCGAGACTGGCGAGGCGACGGAGGCCGAGCTGGACAAACTGGCCGCGAAGCAACCGGCGGTCGACGCCAAGATGCAGGCCACGATCGACGGGGTGCAGGCGCAACTCGACAAGATGCTGCCCGGGTTCTCCATCGAGGAACAGCACGTGCTCATGCTCGCCGACGAGCTGGCAGCGTTGAGCGCTACCGAGGCCAAGGCCAAGCGGTTGCAGGGGCGGGTCCGCAGTCTCGAGGGACGACTGAAGACTGCGCTGGGGCGCGATGCCAAGTTGTCCCTGCTGCTCACCGACTACGAGGAAGGGTTCAGGTCGGGGTCCGAGATCCAGAAGGGCATCGCGGCCACCAGGGCCCGGCTGACCGAGTTGACCGAGCAGGACCGGCGGGCCGAGACCCAGGCCAAGATGTACGTCGCGAAACAGACGGAGTTGGCCAGACTGAAAGAGTGGTACCGGAAGCGGGACGCGGAACGTCGCGCCCTTCTCGGCTACCGCGAGCTGCGCAAGAGTCTGCTCAAGGAAATCATCCGTCCCCCGTCGGCCATGGTCGAGTACCGGGGGTACGCCGACGCCATCCTCCAGATCCAGCGCGGACTCGACCCCAAGCGGCACACGGAGAGCGTGATGCGTGAGCGGGAGAAGTCGCGCGCCTACTTCGATGCCAACCCCGAGGCTGCGGCCCTGGTCCCCCCCGAGCGGCTGGACGCCATCTACTCGGTGCCCATGGCCGACATGAGCGTGAGGCAACTCGAGGAGATCCAAGCGACGATCGAGAGCCTGCGGGATCTGGGATTCAAGAAGCGGAGTATCAAGCTCAGCCAGCAGTTCAACGCGCGGAAGCTGAGCAAGAAACTCATGGTCAACGCAGCGCTCCGCGGGGAGCCGCCGAAGGACGTGATCGGAGGGGCCAAACCCAGCAGCGAAGCCATGAAACTGTACCTCGCCACCCTGAAGCCCGGGCGCGTGGCCCAGATGCTCGATGGCATCTTTGCCGGCATCACCAAGTCAGGGGAGTTCTGGCGGATGCTCGTGGAGGACCCGAACAAAAACTGGAACGCCATGCAGAAGACCATCCGCAAACGCCAGGAGCGGGTGCTGGCGAAGATGGAGGAGCTGAAGTTGACGCCTGACCCGTTCGCGTTCAAGCGGCTCGCCGGCTACACCTACCTCGGCCAAACCTTGGACATCGCGTACAACGGCGAGAACTTCACCATGACCAACGGCGAGAAGCCTACGGTGCAGAAGGCCATGTACTGGTACATCGGCATGCGCAACGCGCGGACCGAGGCGGCCCTGCTTGCCGGCAACAAGTATCCTGTCGAGGTGATCGAGGCGGGCATTGCCCGGCTGACGCCACAGATGAAGGAGATGGCGGATACCATCGTCCAGGATTTCAGGGACAACCAAGGCCGGCTGCATGATGCCTTTGTCGACATCTTCAACGAGGACCTGCCCCTCGAGGACAACTACCTGCCCATGACCCGCCTGCAGGTGTCCTACGAGACGCGCAACGAACGGGTGGCGGCGGAACTGACGGCCCGGGCCGGCGTGCGCAAGCAGTTCGTGGCGCGCAATCCCACCTACGCCCGGATCGAGATCGCCGACGAGCACCAGAAGCCCATCGCCGATGACATCTTCAACGTCTGGTTCGAGGGGGTGAAGATCCAGGAGGGATTCATCCACCAGGACCGGATGATCAAGGACATGCACTCAGTCCTCGAGTCCGACGATGTGCGCAACGCACTCCAGCAGCGGTACGGCCCCGCGATCAACAAATGGATGTCGAAATACATCAACGACTTGGCGCAGGCCGATTCGTACGCCACGCGGCAGGGCATCGAGAGGTGGTCGCGGATCGCGCGGTCCAACGCGGCCGTCGCCTGGTTGGGGTTCAACTTGCTGTCGGCGGGCAAGCAACTCTGGGGAGCTGTTAACTTCCTGGCCGACACTGGACCGATCTACCTAGCGGGGGCCGCCGCACAGTTCGCCGCCGGCAAGGGCAAAAGCGTCCTGCATGGGAAACTCTTAAACAACACCCTTGTCGATTTCGTGGATTCGCGTAGCGAACTAGTGCGGCACCGGCAGATTTCTCAGGAACTCCAGGATCTCAAACGCATTGACGTGACGACCTACGAGCGACTGATGCAGAAGGTGGGCGGTCTGGGTATGAACCTACTCGAGGTTCTGGACCACGCCACGTGCGTCATCGGCTGGAAAGCCATGTACGACAAGGTGCTGAGGGCGACCAAGAACGAGGCCATGGCCATCAAAGCCGCCGATGAGGCCGTGGTACGCACGCAACCCTCCATGCGCGTGCAGGACGCAGCGGAAATCTACCGGTCGGGCGAGATCATGAAGTGGTTCACGATGTTCACCTCCGAGATGTCGGCCATCTGGAATCGTTTGGCGTTCGACGTGCCGGCCGCCATCCGCAACGGGCAGCTCCTCAGCGCCTCGGCCGACCTGCTGAGCATCGGCATCGGCGGGCTGGGCATCGCGCTGGCCTCCGGGGCCATGCACGGCGACGACCCCGAGAAGAAGAAACAGATGCTCATGGTGGGCTTCTTCGGGCAGTACTTCGAGGCCATACCCCTGATCGGGAACGACATCTACAGCGGGTTCTCCACGCTGGTCACCGGCAAGAGCCGGGCCGCCAATCAGGGCGTCAGGATCTTCCCGTACCTCGATTTCGTGAACCGTGTCCCCGGCAACATCAACGCCGACAACTACGACAAGGCCATCGAGAATCTGGTGCAGGCGATGGCGATGGCCGCAGGCCTGCCCGTGTCGGGGCCGAAACGGATGATCAAGGCGATCTCCACGCGGGACGCCGCTGCCCTCCTGGGCTGGGAATAGACCATGACGAAGCTCGTCGATAGAACGAAGGGACCGGTCACCGAGACCATCCAGGGCGACCTGACTGTCGTGGGCCGGATCATCAATCCCGGCCTGTCGAAAGATGAGGCGCAGATCGCGGCGAACCAGATCGCCATCCTCAAGAATGCGTCCGAAGTGAGCACCTGGGCGAAGACCCTCCTCGACGACGTGGACGCCAGCGCGGGCCTGGGCACTCTCGGGTTCAGCGCGTGGGCGAAGACGCTCATCGACGACGCCGATGCCGCGACCGCCAGGGCCACTCTCGGTGTGCCCAGTGGTGTCCCACCGGGCGCAATTCTTCCATTCGGCGGTACTACTGCTCCCACAGGGTATCTCATGTGCGACGGAACGTCGTATCTGCGCGCGAATTATGTCGATCTTTTTGCTGCAATCGGCACAGCTTATGGGTCTGCAGATGGCACTCACTTCAACGTCCCCGATGCTCGTGGCCAGGTCTTTCGCGTGCGTGATGCGGGTGCTGGCGTTGATCCGGATGCTGCGACGCGCACTGCTCTGAAGCCGGGCGGCAACACGGGGGACAACGTAGGGTCGAAGCAACTCACCGCAACCAAGTTGCCGTCGACGCCATTCACCATGACGACCGGGGACGACTCTCCCGACCACACTCATACAATAAATGTGCGGTTTGGGACAGGTGCGGCAAACCTAATTTATGTAGACGTGGCATACGATAACTTTTCCACATTTACTAGCTCGGGAGCTTCAGCACGACATACTCACACTGCTGCTTCGTGGGGCGGTGGCGATAGCGAATCTCGGATGCCAAACATATATGTCAACGCTATCATCAAGACATAGAGGGAAGAAAGAAGGATCGACGAGATGAGCGGACTACTGGCAGGATTCATCGGTGCCGGTCTCGCAGCTCTCGCTGGACTGATCGTTGCCGGAACCATATAGGAGTACGCACCATGGCTGACGTTGCGCTGAGAGTTGAGCACTTGGAAGGATGGGTCGATGACCACAAGGCCAAGACCGAGGAGATCGAGGAACGGCTAGATCTTCATTCAAAGGGCATTGACCGCCTCCTCTCGTGGGGCCTAGAGGGCAACGGCGACAGCGCCGAAGTAAGGTTGAAGGCCGCGGAAATCCACGGAGACAGCATGGAGGCGGAAATGACAACACTGAAGGCATGCGTGGAGCAGGCGGTATCCCCGGCTGCTATCAGCAAGATCGCTGCCGAGGGGGCGCAGGCCGTCGTGACGAACGCACGGAAACATGATCGCACCCTTGCGGCGAGACTGAATGCCGTGGGCAAGATCATGATAGGGGCCGCCGCGATACTCGGTTCCAGCGCCGCGCTCGCCCAGGCTTTCCTGAGGTAAGGCATGAGCAATCGCATCGAGGACATGCTCCCCGCAGTCGCCACTGCAGCCCGGGCGGCACTCGACGAGTTGACCGCGATCGGCGTCAAGCACGTCGTTTACTCAGTGGTCAGGACGCAGCCGGAGCAGACGGCGGCATGGGCGCAGCACCGGGCTCCGCT
>JAPLGR010000337.1 GCA_026390045.1 Chloroflexota bacterium
TGGATGGCGACCTTCATCTATGCCCCCGGATTCTTCACCGCAAAGCACACAAAGACCGCAAAGTCTCGAGCGGGGTCAACAGAGAAGAGCTGAGGCTCGGGCGAAATCGTTCGGTGTATTACGCAGAGTACGCCTTTATCAGTCCTGAAAGCACAGAGTTCGTCTTTGCGAGCTTTGCGCACTTTGCGGTTCAACAGCAAGGTCTTTGGTCATGTGGTACGGACAAAGATCGGGTTGCTCAGGATTTGATGCCCCGCCGGACCACGAACATCCAGGCGGTAGAAATGCCTGACTCCCCTCGCCTGCGCAGCGTCTTTCCACCCAAGCGTGAGTGGCGTCTCTCCGGCGACGGCGTGTACCACGGTTCCAGAGCGGATGAGGCACGCCTGGATCTTCAGCGGACGGCCGCTGCTGGAACGGATGGCGGCGTGGATTTCCGGCTGGTCGCCGGCGCCGAGGGTGAGTTGACTTCCCGCCTCGGCGGGCGGTTGCCCGGGAGAGGCGGCCTGGAAGCGATCCAGAAGGAGGCCCTCGTCTTGGATTCGTCGAAGGGCATACGCTCGCCCGGCTCGCAGGGCGCCCAGCAGGGCAGAGGGTTCCTTCTTCTCGACCAGCAGAACGGTCTGCACCTCTCCGAATCGTTTACCCGCCTGTCCTTCGTAGTGGTATGCCGCCTCGCCGATCGCCCAGGCGGGCGCCTTCCGGACCCCGTGGATGTAATCCAGGAGAAGCTGGTCCCAACCCTGCCCTGGTGCTGTGAATGTCGTGGTGTCTTCGTAGATCCCGCCGAAGGCGGTGAAACGATCCGTTCGCAGCAGGTCGGAAGGGTAGGGGTCCGTGCGGATCGTCGCACGGAGTCCCCAGACGTTCACGATCTGGTGGTCCTTGGCCTCCGGCAAGGACCAGACCGCCGCACCGCCTCGAGAGCTCACGAAGTCGATCACCTGTTGGTGCGGCCGGAGGCCGGCGCCGGCATCGTAGGCCGAAACCGGCGCATCGCGGAAAGGATAGTTGTTGATCAGGAGGGCGGCTGCGGCGCCGAGGCACAAAAGTCCAGGGCCGACCATTCGCCGCCTCTCGGTCAATTGGAAGTGCTGCAGTTGAATCCTGCGGCGCCGGAACGTCAGCAGGAACCAGAGGCCCGGGATTGCGAGGAGGATTGGGGCGAGGAGCCATAGACTGTAAGGCCCCCACCCGGTCGCCGCCGTGTTGCCTACTACGGGTAGCTGCCAGTAGTCCTCCGGTCGGTAGAGCCCGAGAGCCAGGAGATTCTTCTGCGCGTTGTACATCGTCAAGGTGCCCCGGAGGATGTTCCCGGTCCAGAAGTAGTGCGGGATCACCTCGACGCCGGGGATGATCAGCACCTCCTTTTGGCGGCCGTTCGTCGCCTCGACGGCCTTGAGGAATGCCTCCGGCCCCTTCTGGAGGATGGAGGGGTATTCCACCCGATACCGCAGGAGGCCGCGAAGCGGCGGCAGGCCGTACTCGTATCGCTGCAGGTGGTTCTCGGCGAGGAAGATGGCCTCGACACCCACGGCACGGGCGCGTGCTGCCAATTGATCTAGGCTTTGGTCCCCGGTGCTCCAGGATGAATGTGCATGCAGAAGGGTGGGGATCGCGCGCAATGGTGGGCCGGCCAGGGTGCCCACCGGTGCCATCAGGAAAAAGAGCAACAAAGAGGTCGTGGCGGCAGCAGGCTTCACAGGCGTTCGCCTCGATAGAGCTTCGCGTAACGCTCCAGCATGATCTCGGCGCTGAATAGCTCTGCGCGAGTGCGCCCCGCCCCGCCCATCGATGCGGCACGCGCCTTGTCCTTTAGCAGAGCCGCTACAGCTCCTGCCAGGGCAGGCGGATCTGCCGGCGGAACCAACAGACCTTGCCGTCCATCTTCGACGACTTCGGGGATTCCTCCGACCCGCGTGGCCACCACAGGCACGCCGAGAGCCATGGCGATGACGAGCACCTTGCCGAGCCCCTCGTTCAGCGAAGGCAGGACGAAAACATCCAATGCTCCGATAACGGCGGCCGGGTCCTCCCGGAAACCCATGAAATGCACGCGAGGGCTGATACCGAGGGCTTTGGCTTGCGCCTCCAGGGCAGGTCGCTCCTCTCCGTCGCCAGCCACGGCCAGGTGGGCATCAGGGTAGTGCCGCAGAATCTCGGGCATTGCGGTGAGC